>JBJTHI010000121.1:0-8494 GCA_046094425.1 Burkholderiales bacterium
AATCCTACAAATCTTGAGCTTGACCATGTTCGAAACAACCCCAATAAATCAACTACTTACGCAACCCTCAACCAATTCGGACGCCAAAATCGACCCTCAACAGCTCGCTCTCCTCTGAAAAACGTTGGGACACTACTGTTCTGATATATCAGTCCAAAGGTCTCCAAGAGACTCACCACGCTCCTCGTCTAGAAATCTTTTCAACCGCTGGTTACCCGACGAGGTAACGTAGATTTTTCCCACAGCCGCAAACTTGGCAATTGAATCTGCGGAGTAATCTCCCAAGTCACAGTCTCGAAAAAGACGTCCAGTCTCATCAGGCCGGAACTTTGTATCGATGAACTTTTGATCGTATGGTTTGTAAGCGCCATTCCAGATCCACGACTCACCTCTTTTGTAAAAATGAATGGTGTCTGAGTTCCTCGCATATTGATTGCTCGTAGCCTTCGCACCTCGAACAGGTTGCCGTCGCCAGCGCAATTCATTGAGGTGTCGATCAACCCCGAATACCTCATCCAGTGCTTGCCGAATCCAGCTGCTGACTCGCCAGTCGCAGTGCACATAAATACTGCCCTCGCTGTGCATCAAATCACGCATCAAAACCAGCCTCTCGTACAGCATCGAAATAAAACTATCCGCCCCGCGCCCCCACGTATCCCGGTAAGCAATCTGCTCCAATAAATTCGCTTCTTTGTGAAAGGTCTCGCCGCCAATCTCAATGTCCATGCTGAAGTCCGCCCCCACGTCAAACGGCGGGTCGATGTAAATCAGCTTCAATCCCCCAGCGTCTTCAATTTGCTGGCGCAGTGCACCCGCTTTGAGCGAGGACAAAATCAATTTGTTGTCGCCCCAGATCAGCTTGTTGGTCCAGCCACGCAGTTGGCGGCCTCGGCTGTCGAAGAGGTCGGCTTGGGTTTTGGTCTCTGTTCGCGGTTCGTCAATGTGTTCCAGCGTTTGGAAAGGCAGTACGGTGGTGCACACGTCGCGGGTCTTGCCGTTCCACACCAGCTCCACTTCACGTTTGTCCTCGAACAGGATGAAGCGGTACTTCTCGGGCAGGGGCTTGCCTTGCTGGATCAGGTTGAAGAGGTCGCGCTGCTCGGCCTCACTCAGGTCGTAGGTTTTTTTGTGGTCGCGTGCCATGGCGGGTGTCTCGTTTTCGTTTTTGTTCGGTCAGGCTTGGGGGTTCATGCGCGCGTCGATGGCCACGGCCAGCGCTTTGAAGTCGCTCCAGGCATCGTGCACGGCGAGTGAATGGCTGCCAATGGCACCGTCCGCCGAGTTGAGGTGAAAAATGGGTTTGTGTACTTCCTGTGCCATGGGCACCAGGCTTCGGTAGTGTTTGAGGCGTGCCAGGCAGTTGCCGTCATTGGCCTTCGCTTGTAAACCGGTCGCCTGCCCCATCACGCTTTCGCGGTAGGTGCCGGGGATGCGGTCGCTCCATTTTTTGTAGGCTTTGACCGGGCGTGAGAGCCGCTCCATGTGCTGCATGAGGATGTAGCCTTCGGGGTGCATGCGACCGGCTGGAAGATCAAAACCGGGTGCCTCCCAGTTGGCTGTTCGTTTGCGCCAGTCGGCCCGCCAAGCGGTCAGCGTGGGCCCAAGGTTGCGCAGCCCTTGCAGCGAAAACAGGTCGGCAGCCAGCGGAATCACGACGTGGTCGCTGCCAATCAAGGCGGAACGGTTGATGGCGCCAAGGTTGGGGCCCACATCCGCCAGAATCAAATCCGCTTGGTGGGCCGTGGCGGCCATTTGTGCCACCTGCCAAAAGGCGGTGAGCAAGCGAAAGGGCCGGTACAAGTTGTTCTGATTGGAGCCCATGGCCTCGGTCCAGGCACCGGAGAGTTGATCCTCAAACCCCGCCAACGCCAGGTCGCCCGGCACCAGGAACAAGTTTGAATTGATTGTCTGCGTGACAGGCGGCTCAATATCACCCACCTGCGTGAGCGGCTTGATGCAGCGAAAGATGGTTGTGGCCTGGGTGGGGGCCACAGTGGGCTCCCAAAGTTCCTCCAGGGTTGCTTCGGGCAAGAACGCGGAGGTGAGGTTGGCCTGGGGGTCGAGGTCGATGGCAACCACGCGTTTACCCATTTCGGAAAACATCCACGCCAGGTGAAATACCAGGGAAGTCTTGCCGACGCCGCCTTTGTTATTGAAGAAGGTAAGAACGGGGGTGCTCATGAGTGCCCCCAGACCTGTCGCTTTGCGCCAGGCCCCCCGAGGGGGTCAAGAAAACTTGGGGGCGGCCCGGCGGTTTCTTGAGAGGCGCTCCTGACTGTGACGAGCACGGTCGTGGGCTCGACCTGAAACTCGGGTGCCGGGTTGCCATTGGCTTGCAGTGCACGGCGGGCTTCGGCGATTCCGAAGCCAAAGCGTTGTACAAAGCCCAGTGACTTGAGCACGCCAGCCAGCACCGGGTTGCGGTAGTCGCTCACCCCTGGTCGGCCAAAATTCTCAGCCGTCACGGCACCAAAAGGGCCACCGGGGTTGCTGATCTCGATGCGGTCATCGAACCAGTAAATTCGTACGGGCGCGTTGGTTCCTTCATAGCTTCGGTGCATCACGGCATTGCGAGCGAGCTGCTGCAAGGCGGACAAAGGGTAAGGTGTTGCGCGCACTTCAGTGGTGGTGCCTGAGGTGAAGTCCACGGAAACGGACAACGTTGCTTTGAGTTTTTCATCGAGGCGGCGCAGCATGGTGTCCAAGCTGCCATCGAGCTCTTGCTCATCGGTCACGGGATCACCCCACTGGGTGCCCCGGATTCGGAGAAACTGAACATAGGCCGCAGGCACCCAGGTGCGCGGACTCTTGCCCAGTGCCAACAGCCCAACAACTGTGGGTGTGGTGTCGTCCACGCTGGCCACCATTCCGAGTGAGGCCAAGCGCTCTTCATAGGAGCGGCCATTGAGTTCCAGCACATCGCGCGCAACAGCTTGCGGCAAATACTCGTTCTCGAAGTAAGAACGGCTCATATCGTCAAGCCCACTGCCTGGAACGGGGTGGGTGTCAAAACTGCGGTCCTTGAAGCGCCGCTTTTCGTTCAGAACTCGCTCATCTTGCGCTGTGGCTTGACCACGACGGGGGCCTGTTCGTATCCAGATGCGGCCCTCTAGTCGAACGGGTGGCGCGTCAGCAGGCCAAACGGTTACCACGGCCACATCGCGGCCCAGCAAATGCCGCTTGGCCACTGTCATGGTGGGTGGAGGGATGGTTTTGCCATCGGTTTTGATGTCGGCCAATGTTTGCAGCAGTTCGTCGGTCACGACAAAGCTCGGGTCGGCAGGAGAGCCGTCATCCTGAATTCCCACAAACAGGACACCGGGACGGTTGTGGTTTGGCAGGTCGTTGGCAAAGGCGCAGACCGCTTGGCGACCTTTTTCGGGTGCGTTGCCCTTCCATGCTGCCTTGCGCTCGGCACAGTCGCTCTCCAGGTCGGCAAGGAGAGCGAGCAGTTCTGCGTCGGTCAATGGGGTCATGTTGAGATCTCCTGGTACTCGCGAAACGCACTGAGCAAACCTGTGAAGGATCGGGGCCGGTGGTGATCAAAACTTTCTTGATCCACATACACGAAGCCGTATGTGGTGCCTCCAGCGCCCTTGCTGGCCTCGGTCGCGTCTTCGCACCATTGTTTGAGTCGCCGCATCTTCTGCGGCAAATCCAGTTCCTCACGGCCTTTGGTCTCGACAATCCAGACCGCGCCGTCCTTGGTGCGAACGATGAAGTCGGGCGTGTAGGTGGAGAGCTCGCCGCTGGCCTTCACGTAGTCGATCTTGAAACCGACCGCCATGTAGTTCTTGCCGAAGGCCTGCACGTCGTCGGCTTCGTCCAGGAACGAGGCAAAGGCCAGCTCCAAGCCATCGGCAGAGCCCTCGCCCACGATGCGGTTGAACACCGACTTCTTGGCTTGCAAAAAGCCCCGAGGCTGGGTGCGAAACGGACGGGTGTCGCGCAGCTTGATGCTGCCCTCAATGCGGGACGTGCCTGTCTCTTGAATCGTCAAGCCATTGATGGCCGCTCGGAAGTTGTCGAAGATGACCTTGCTGGCTTCGGGCTCGGACAGGTTGCGCAGCACCACGGGGTCTTCAAGATCGACAGCCCGCTCGAAGAGGTGGTCGCGAATGAAGGTTTTGACCTTGGGGTAGAGCTGTTCGTAGCCGCCCACCAGCCGCAGCTCCTTCAAAAGTTGGCGCGCGAAGAAAGCGACCACGGATCGGAAGTCTGCAACGCCGCTGGTGTCGAGCTGGATGGTGTGGTCCACCTCGCCGTCTAGCATGGTTTTGAAAACGATCTCTCGGGCTTCTTCGGGCGTGAACGGTTTGACGGGCAATGGCTTGTGGCCGAAGGCTGAGGTGTCCAACGCGGCCAAGTCTTTGAACTCGCGATTGAAGCGGCGGGATAGTCTGGGCAGGGCGATGTCCAGTGCATCGATGTTTTTGGTGGTGGCGTCCTTCTCAACTTCCACCACAAGCGAGTCCTGGCGCTCTTTGCCACCCGTGCCCCCCATCGGCACCCGCTCGAAGTTCACGCCTTCGCTCTGAATCGACTCCACGAAGTCCATGAACGCAGGCGTGCCCATTACCGACACGGTTTCGCGGTGCTCGCTGCCGAAATACATGCGGCGCAGACCACGACCCAAGGTTTGCTCCGGCAGGATGTTGCTCTTGGCTGAGTAGGCCCGCAGACCAACGATCACGCTCACGTTGCGAACGTCCCAGCCCTCTTTGAGCATCAGCACGGAAACAATGGCCTTGTAGGGCGATGTCCAAGTGTCGATCTCGTTGGACTGCTCGCGAAGCCGCTCTAACTCGTCCTTGCTCTTGCCGCTGGACGCTTCGGAGATTTCACCGTTGGCTTTGGTGTGGATGACCAGCACGGCACCCTGCAACTCAGGGCAGATTTTTTCCAGGTAGCTACCGACTTCGTCGCAATTTTTGGTGTCGTCCACCATCACGAAAAGAACGGCCTTCTTGCCCAGCTTGTCGTGCTCTGAGTAGCTCTTTCGCCACTCCTCAACACCCAGTGCCAGGTAGTCAGCATACTTCTCGCTGACGATGGGGCTGTTGTGTTCGGTCAGTTTGGTTCGGCTTGCGGCGTCCGGCAGCACGGGGTGCTTGACCACGTTCTGAGCAATGGCCTCGACCAACGGGTAGTCGCTGATGGTCTGCACGAAGATGGCCCCGTTGTTGTGGCGTGGGGTAGCAGACACATCCACCTGGAGCGAAAGCCGCAAATCCTTTTGCAGCATGCGGTGATGGATGTCCTGGATGCACTTGAACCAGGACATTCGTGGGTCGTGGATATGGTGCGCTTCGTCGTTGAAGACGGCCAGTTCGTCGATTTCGCGGATCAGCTCGCCCAGGTCGGTGTTGCTATCTGTCGTTTTTCCAACGGGTTTGGCACCAAAGGGTGAGAGAAAGTAGTCCCGTAGATCGTCGTCTTCCAAAGACGGCTCGGGTACGTCTCCCAGGTAGACGCGGTGGATGTTGGTCAGGAAAAGGTTGCCGGTGGGGCGAACCACGCGAACGTCGTCCTGGATGTGCAGCGCAATCTGAAAATCGTCCCGCCAGTTGCGCCCCGCATGCCCGTTGTCGGGCAGCGCTGGGTCGTTGAAGAAAATTTTCAGACCATCGAAATCGGCCCGCAGGCGATCCAACACGATGATGTTGGGGGCGATGAGCAGGAAGTTGCGGGCCAGTGTGGAGTCGGGTTCGTACAGTTTGTGGAAGTAGCTCCAAGCGATCAGCAACGACAGCACCTTAGTTTTGCCAGCCCCTGTGGCCATCTTGATCACGTAGCGGGGCCACTCCTCGTCGAACATGTTGCTTGACACCGCACCAGAGGCGTCGAATCGCAGCAAGTCAAACTTGTCGCGGGCTTTGCGAACGTCGTGCAGCCAGATGACCGATTCCACGGCTTCGCGTTGGGCGAAGTAGTAGCGAAACTCGGACCGCGTGCCCTCCGCCCGCTCTAAGAGGTGGTGGGTATCGAACCACCAGGTGAGCAGCGCCAGTGACGTGGCCGATGCCCCTTCATAACCCGATTCCCGCCAGGCAAAGACCTCCTGCCGTACTTTGGCCACCAGGGGAGGCATGAGCTTTTCGTAAGCTGCCACTCGCATCTCTTCTGCGGCCGGGAACCAGCGCTGGCTGGGTTCAAGCGACACGTAGGGGGAGACGGGAAAATCGGGATGCAGGGCCATGAGTTTCTTTTTGGTTAGCACTGAATGCAGGCAAGCGCGGCACGGAGGGCTTGCAATTGGCGTCAAGGCCAGCGCCGGATCATAAACAGAGTGAACAGGTTGTCTGCCGAGGTTGACGCGACACCCAGGGATAATCTCGCTTTTTGTCGGGTTCTCATGGCTGTCTTATCCCTCTCCAACGCCCACTTGGCCTTCGGCCACGTGGCCCTGCTCGACAACGCGGCGTTTTCGCTGGAGGCGGGCGAACGCCTGGGGCTGATTGGCCGCAACGGGGCGGGTAAGTCGTCCATGTTGAAGATCGTCGCCGGTTTGGAAAAACTCGACGATGGCCTGCTGCAAATGACCCAGGGCTTGCGCATTTGTTATGTGCCGCAAGAGCCTGCTTTTGAGCCCGGCCACGCCGTGTTTGAAGCGGTGAGCGAAGGTGTGGCTGAGGCCAAGGCGGTGCGGCAAGCGTATGAGGAACATGCGGACGGCGTCGATTTAGACGCCCTGCAAACCCGCATTGAAGCGCTGGACGCTTGGAACTGGGAGCAGCGTGTGGACACCACACTGGCCCAGTTGCATTTGGATGGCACACGCGACATCAGCCAGCTCTCGGGCGGCATGAAAAAGCGCGTGGCGCTGGCGCAAGCCCTGGTGGCGGTGCCCGATGTGCTGCTCTTGGACGAGCCCACCAACCATTTGGATTTGGACTCCATCGCCTGGCTGGAAGAACTGCTCTGCGGCTTCAAAGGCAGCATCATGCTCATCACCCACGACCGCGCATTTCTGGACGGGGTGGCCACGCGCATCATTGAACTGGATCGCGGCATCATCCGCAGCTACCCCGGCAACTTCAGCGCTTACGAGCAAATGAAGGAAGAACAGTTGGCTGCCGATGCCCTGGCCAATGCCCGCGCCGACAAACTGCTGGCGCAAGAAGAGGTGTGGATACGCAAAGGCGTCGAGGCCCGCCGCACCCGTAGCGTGGCGCGTATTCAACGTTTGGAAGTGCTGCGCGAGCAGCGCCAAAAACGCCGCGACTCGCTCGGCCAAGTGCGCTTGGAAATTGATGCAGGCGCACCTAGCGGCAAGATAGTGGGAGAGTTGCGTGACGTGACGATGCGCTTTGGTGACAAGACGGTGGTCAACAACTTCACCGGCACGATTCTGCGCGGCGACAAAGTGGGGTTGATCGGCCCCAACGGCGCGGGCAAAACCACCTTGCTCAAACTCATCCTGGGCCAGTTGAAACCAAGCTCTGGAAACGTGCGCCTGGGCAGCAAGATCGACGTGGCCTACTTCGACCAAATGCGCAGCACGCTCAACTTGGATGCCACGTTGGCAGACACCATTAGCCCGGGCAGCGAGTGGGTGGAGTTCAACGGCTCACGCCGCCATGTGATGAGTTATTTGAACGACTTTTTGTTCTCGCCCGAACGCGCCAACTCACCGGTTCGCACCTTGAGCGGTGGTGAACGCAACCGCGTTCTCTTGGCCCGCCTCTTTGCTTTGCCTGCCAATGTGCTGGTGCTCGATGAACCGACCAACGACCTGGACATCGACACCCTGGAGCTGCTGGAAGAGTTGCTGCAAAACTACCCCGGCACCGTTTTTTTGGTCAGCCACGACCGACGTTTTCTCGACAACGTGGTCACCAGCACCATCGCCTGGGAAGGCGAAGAAACGCCAGGCTTTTGGCGTGAATACGAAGGCGGTTACGAAGACTGGAAAGCGCAGCGCGCCAGGGCGGAGAGCTTGCGCAGCAAGGCCAACAAAGACGCCAGCAAAGAAGAAGACAAAGAGCGCAGCAAGTCGAACAAATCCGCCGCCCTGGCGGCACCACCTGCCAAAAGCAAACCCCGCAAACTCAGCTACAAAGAACAGCGCGAGTTAGATGCTTTGCCCTCCATGATGCAAACCCTGGAGGCCGAACAAGCGACGCTCAATGCCTTGCTGGCTGATGGCAGCCTCTACAGCAGCGACCCGAAGAGGGCCGCCGAATCACAAGCCCGCGTGGCTCAAATTGACGACGAGTTGCTGGCTGCCCTGGAACGCTTGGAAGCGCTACAAGGTTAACCCGCATATTTCACCAGGTCGCTCTCCTATTTTCCGCAACACCGCATGAATGCCTGCTTTGGTGGCTCCGAGTGCCAAATCCAGTTTGTATCGAGCGCTACGCACCCGTACATGGACGCCCCCGGTTTGCCAAGCTTTCAGTTCATGACGGCTCAAAGGTAAAGATTGCACCCGTACATTCGGACTTTGGTTGCGACTTTGGGCCGCTGTCCCTGATGGGATTTGCTGGTTGGC
>JBJTHI010000122.1:0-2350 GCA_046094425.1 Burkholderiales bacterium
AATCCTACAAATCTTGAGCTTGACCATGTTCGAAACAACCCCAATAAATCAACTACTTACGCAACCCTCAACCAATTCGGACGCCAAAATCGACCCTCAACAGCTCGCTCTCCTCTGAAAAACGTTGGGACACTACTGTTCAAACCTCAAATATCACCCCGCGCCCGCGGCAGATCCTGATCTGGGGAACGCCCCCTCGCCCAACAAAAAGCCCGCTGAGACAGCGGGCTTTTTTAGGAACGCAAAGGATCAACGCTTCACCGGCGGCAAGTCCGTGCAAGCCCCTTCATAGGCCTCCGCCGCCAAACCAATGCTCTCACCCAAGGTCGGGTGGGGATGGATGGTTTTGCCGATGTCCACGCCGTCTGCGCCCATTTCGATGGCCAAGGCCACTTCGCCGATCATGTCGCCGGCGTGGGTGCCTACGATGCCGCCGCCGACGATGGCGTGGGTTTCTTCGCTGAAGAGCAGCTTGGTGAACCCTTCATCGCGGCCATTGGCAATGGCGCGGCCTGAGGCGTTCCAGGGGAAGAGGCCTTTTTTGACCTTGATGCCTTGGGCTTTGGCTTCGTCTTCGGTGAGGCCGACCCAGGCCACTTCGGGGTCGGTGTAGGCCACGCTGGGGATGACGCGGGCGTTGAATGCGGAGGCACTCAGCTTGGCATCATTCAAGAGCTCGCCTGCGATCACCTCGGCCGCCACATGGGCCTCATGCACGGCCTTGTGCGCGAGCATGGGCTGGCCCACGATGTCGCCAATGGCGAAAATGTGGTTCACGTTGGTGCGCATTTGAATGTTCACGGGAATGAAACCCCGGTCGCTCACCGCCACACCCGCTTTGTCCGCCGCAAGTCGTTTGCCATTGGGCACACGGCCCACGGCTTGCAAGACCAGGTCGTACAGCTGAGGCTCTTTGGGTGCGCCCTCGCCTTCAAAACTCACCAAGATGCCGTCTTTGGTGGCTTGGGCTCCAACCGTTTTGGTCTTGAGCATGATGTGGTCAAAACGCGGCGCGTTCATCTTTTGCCACACCTTGACCAAGTCGCGGTCTGCGCCTTGCATCAGGCCGTCCATCATTTCCACCACGTCCAGGCGTGCGCCCAGCGTGGAGTAAACCGTGCCCATTTCCAAACCAATGATGCCGCCGCCCACCACCAGCATGCGTTTGGGTTGCTGACGCAATTCCAGCGCACCGGTGGAGGTGACCACACGGGGGTCGTCCTTGGGCAGGAAAGGCAACTTCACCGCTTCGGAGCCCGCCGCGATGATGGCGCGTTTGAAACGGATGGTTTGTTTTTTGCCGTCGGCTAAGGCCACGCTCAAATTGAACGGGTCGAGGAACTCGGCTGTACCTTGCACCACAGTCACCTTGCGCATCTTGGCCATGGCGGCCAAGCCGCCCGTCAGTTTGCCGATGACCTTTTCTTTGTGGGTTTTGAGTTTGGCGAGGTCAACCTTGGGGGCTTCAAAGGTGACGCCCAGATCAGCGAAGTGTTTGACTTCGTCCATCACGGCGGCCACGTGGAGAAGCGCTTTGGAGGGAATGCAACCCACGTTCAAACAAACGCCACCCAGCGTGGGGTAACGCTCGACCAACATCACCTTGAGGCCGAGGTCAGCGGCGCGGAAGGCGGCGGAGTAACCGCCGGGGCCGGCACCGAGCACCATGAGATCACACTCGACATCAGCACCACCGGCGTAGCTGGCGGCGGGGGGAGCGGCTATCACCTCCGTTCGCCCTGAGCCTGTCGAAGGGCCAGTGGCAGCGCGCGAGGGGGCTTCGACAAGCTCAGCCCGAACGGTGGAGGAGGAGGCGGGCGTTGGTGCGGCGACGGGCGCAGCAGCGGCAGCAGCCCCCGCCACCTCCAGCGACAAAATCACCGAACCTTCGCTCACCGTGTCGCCAAGCTTGACCTTCATCTCTTTGACCACACCGGCATGCGACGATGGAATTTCCATCGACGCTGTGTCGGACTCTACGGTGAGCAAACTTTGCTCGGCACGGATGGTGTCGCCGGGTTTGACCAGCACTTCGATGATGGCAACGTCTTTGAAGTCGCCAATGTCGGGAACCTTGATATCAATCATTGCCATGTCCAACGCTCCTTACAACAAGACGCGACGGAAGTCGGCGAGGATTTGACCGAAGTAGGCGTTGAAGCGGGCGGCAGCCGCGCCATCGACCGCGCGGTGATCCCAACTCAGCGACAGTGGCAGCATCAGGCGAGGCTGGAAAGCCTTGCCATCCCATTTGGGTTCAATGGCACCCTTGCACACACCCAAAATCGCCACCTCGGGCGCGTTGATGATGGGCGTGAAATAACGCCCACCAATGCCGCCGAGTGAAGAG
>JBJTHI010000123.1:0-3012 GCA_046094425.1 Burkholderiales bacterium
GCTTAGAGACTTGTGCTCTAGGCTGTTTTTCTTTGCGCAACCGTTTTGCGAGTCCAATGAACAAGGCTTTCACCAAAGAATCGGATGACGCCGATGATGAAGACGGCAGCCCTGCGTTGCCAGCGCTGCCTGTGGGCACCAAAAACTACATCACGCCGGCGGGGTATGCGCGACTGAGGGCGGAGTTGCTGCATTTGCTGGATGCGGAGCGTCCCAAGGTGGTGGAGGTGGTGTCTTGGGCGGCGAAAAACGGTGATCGCTCGGAGAATGGCGACTACCTCTACGGCAAAAAACGTTTACGTGAAATTGACCGGCGCATTCGGTTTCTGACCAAGCGCCTGGACATCGCCGAGGTGGTAGATCCCACTGTGCACCACGGTAAATCACAAGTTTTTTTTGGCGCCAAAGTTCGTTATGCCAATGAAAAGGGTATCGAGACGGTGTTGACCATCATGGGCATTGACGAAGCGGACAGCAGCGTCGGCGAAGTGAGTTGGGTGGCGCCCGTGGCGCGCGCCTTGCTCAAAGCCCAAGTAGGTGACGAGGTAGCAGTTCAAACCCCCCAGGGTGTGCAGCGCATTGAGGTGTTGGAGGTTACCTATCCAAGGCCCAACTAGTGTTTGATGCGCGTCACGCGCATCACAGGCGCAGCGCGTTTGAGAGTGCGCATGACGTCTGCCAAGTGCAGCCGATCGCGCACGCTCACCAGCATTTTGATTTCGGTGGAGTCGGCGCGTGGGTCGTTGCCCATTTCAATGTGGGCGATGTCTGCTTCGGCTTGCGCCACCGCCGCAGCTACTTTCGCCAAAACACCTTTTCCGTTTTGCACCAAGATAGCAATGCCAGCTTCAAAGGAGCGAACAGGTTGTTCGGCCCACTCCACTGCCATGAAATGTTCTTGGTCGCGCTCAAATAAACGCCTGCCAACCCCGCACTCGGTGCGGTGAATCAAGAGGCCCTCGCCCCGCCCCAAATAGCCCTGGATGCTGTCACCAGGAATGGGATGGCAGCAGTTGGCGAATTTCACGGACGCACCTTCGCTACCTTCAATTTGCACCACACCTTGGCTGGGCGTGCTCTCGTCGCTGGCGGCGTAGCGGCCTAAGCTAAGCGTGACCGCGTCAGGCCGGGTACCTTGTTCTGCCAGCAATCGAACCAGTTGTTTAGCCACAATGGCGGCGATTTTTTTTCCTAAACCAATGTCGGTGAGCAACTCGCCCCGATTGCGGCTACCGCTCCAGCGCGTGAGTTGTTGCCACAGGGCTTGAGTGCTGTCATCGTTGGCGGGCAGGCTCAAACCTTCGCTGCGCAGGGCCTGGGTCAACATGCGTTCGCCGAGTTCTTGAGACTCGTCTTGCTCCATGGTTTTCAGGTAGTGCCGAATCTTGGAGCGCGCGCGGCCGGTGCGTACGAAGTTGAGCCAAGCAGGGTTGGGGCGGGCATTGGGCGCGCTCACAATTTCCACCACATCACCGCTGCGCAACTCGCTGCGAAGTGCCACCGGTTCACCATTGACTTTGGCCGCCACACAGTGGTCGCCAACGTCGGAGTGAATGGCATAAGCAAAGTCCACTGGCGTGGCACCTCGTGGCAGGGCCAAAATTTTGGACTTGGGCGTGAAGACGTAAACCGCATCGGGGAAGAGGTCAATCTTCACATGCTCCAGGAACTCACCTGCATCGCCGGTTTCATCTTGAATGTCCACCAGCGATTGCAACCAGGTGGCGCTGAGGCGCTGTGCGTCCTGAACTTGCATGGCGGCTTTGCCTTTGGTTTTGTAGAGCCAGTGCGCGGCAATGCCGCTTTCCGCTACGGCGTGCATGGGTTCGGTGCGAATTTGAAACTCCACTGCAGTGCCCAGGGGGCTGACCAAGGTGGTGTGCAGTGACTGGTAGCCGTTGGCTTTGGGAATGGCGATGTAGTCCTTGAACCGCCCCGGAACGGGTTTGTAGAGCTGGTGCAAGATGCCCATGGCCACATAACACTCTGTGGTGGAGCCCACAACAATGCGAAAACCAAATACATCGTTGACTTGCGCGAAACTCAGGCGTTTGGCGCGCATTTTTTTATAGATGGAGAACATGGTTTTTTCGCGGCCAAACACCTGCACGGGCAGTTTGGCTTGCGAAAACGTTCGGGTCACGTCGGCCTGTATGCGCTCCACGATGTCGCGCCGGTAGCCGCGCGCTTTTTGTACCGCTTTTGACAGCGCTGCTTGTCGCCAGGGCTGCAAATGCTCAAAGGCCAAGTCTTGCAGTTCGCGGTAAATCTGGTTCAGGCCCAGGCGGTGGGCGATAGGGGCGTAAATGTCCAGCGTTTCCCGCGCGATGCGGGCGCGTTTGCTTGCCACCACGGCGCTCATGGTGCGCATGTTGTGCAGGCGGTCGGCAAGTTTGATGAGAATGACTCGAACATCCCGCGACATGGCCAGCAGCATTTTCCTGAAGCTCTCGGCCTGGCCTTCCTCCCGGGTGGAAAACTGCAATTTGTCGAGTTTGGTGAGTCCATCCACCAACTCGGCAGTGGGCGCGCCAAACCGTTCGATCAACTCGGGTTTGGTGATGCCGCAGTCTTCCATGGCATCGTGCATGAGGGCGGCCATGATGGCTTGCGCGTCGAGTTTCCAGTCGGCACACAAACCAGCGACCGCGATGGGGTGGGTGATGTAGGGGTCACCGCTGGCGCGGAACTGGCCCAGGTGCGCCTCGTCTGCAAAACGGTAGGCTTCACGTACCTGGCGAATCTCCGCGTTGTCGAGGTAAGCCAGCTTGTGGGTGAGGGCGTCGAAGGAAGCCGCTTCAGCCGCTTCCTGTACTGGGGCGGTGCGCAGTAAACCACGAGCGGCCGCTTTGGCCTTCTCGCGGATGTCGTTCATCAGGTTGGCTGTGCGTGCGCGCATTCCCCGAATTTATCGCGGATTCAGTGCCGTCATGGCGAGAGAGGCTTTGTTGTGGTTTGGAGTCAACCTAGATCCGGCAGTTGGACGCGCCCTAGTGGGTCGTGATTCGGGGT
>JBJTHI010000124.1:0-2048 GCA_046094425.1 Burkholderiales bacterium
TAGTTTTTAAAGAACATCGCTCAACACCCCAAAGCACACCAGCGAACCAGTAAATCACTCTTGAGCGGAGCCTGTGATTATGACACGCTTTTTACAGCACCGTCAACCCATCCACAGAAATTTCTAGCACCTTCGCCTCAAACCGCAGCTCTCAGCGAAGACAGCGACTGTAGCACGAATTCGCAGGGAAATTCAACAGCACAGGACTCACTGCGCCGCGGGCTCGGGGCGGTACTGACTGATTTCGACTTGCGCTTGCAGGCACGCGGCCTTGGGGTCGTCGGCTTGAAGCACGTGGCTCAAACGGGACTGCCAGCGTTGGCTGTCCGAGCGCAGGATGCGCTGTTTGACGGCGCTGATTTGCGAGGGGTGCATGGAAAAGCTGCGCAAGCCCATGCCAAGCAAGATGTCCGTGAATTCAACATCGCCGGCCATCTCGCCACACACGCTGACTTCTTTGCCTGCGGCATTGGCGGTGGCGATGGTTTGCGCAATGAGCTGCAACACCGCCGGATGCCATGGGTTGTACAGGTGAGCCACGGTTTCATCCGCACGGTCAATGGCCAGGGTGTATTGGATGAGGTCGTTGGTACCGATGGAGACAAAGTCAAACACCTTGAGCAAGCTGGGGAGCACCAAAGCCGCCGCCGGGATCTCCACCATGGCACCGATGAGTACGTTGTTGTAGGCCCTACCCGCATCGGAAAGTTGCTGTTTCACCCGGGCCACGGCGTCGATGGTTTGCTGGGCCTCGCTGAGATGCGACACCATGGGCACCAACACCTTAACCTTGCCGAAGGCGCTTGCACGGAAGATGGCACGCAACTGTTGCCTGAACATGGCGGGCTCTGACAAGCTCCAGCGTATGGCGCGCAAACCCAGGGCGGGGTTGAGAACATGCTCGTGGCGCAACTCGTTGACCGTCATGCGTTCCAGCGGCTTGTCGGCGCCAATGTCAACGGTACGTATGGTCACGGGTAAACCGTGCATGGCCTCGACGACCGCTTTGTAGGCCTCGAATTGTTCGTCTTCCGTGGGTAACTCGCCCTCGCGGTTCATGAATAGAAATTCACTGCGGAACAGACCCACGCCCACGGCTCCGGCCTCCAAAGCCGAGGCGGCATCGCCGGGAAGTTCGATATTGGCCAGCAGCTCCACCCGCTCGCCATCCAGGGTGACCGCGGGCGTGTACCGCAAGCGCGCCAAACGGGCACGCTCGAGTTCGCTTTGGCGCTGTCGGAAACGGTATTCTTCAAGAATGATGGCAGACGGGTTGACGATGACCACGCCCAAGTCGCCGTCGATGATGAGCCAATCGTCTTGCCGCACGATGCGGCTGGCCTCTCGGGCACCGACCACCGCTGGAATGTCCAGACTTCGCGCCACGATGGCGGTGTGAGATGTCTTCCCACCCACGTCGGTCACAAAGCCGGTGAACACACTGCGTTTGAATTGCAGCATGTCGGCGGGTGCGACATCGTTGGCGACCAACACCAAGGGGTCTTCGCCCGCGAAGTCGCGCGCGCCGGGTGGCCCGGCCACGCCAGCGATGGCACCGGCCACGGGGGAAGTCATCGCGTTCTCGTCCAGAGCCCGCAACAAACGCTCCACCACTTGCTCCAAATCGGCCTTGCGCTCGCGCAGGTAGTCGTCTTCCATTTCGTCGAACTGGCGGGCCAGCACTTCGAGTTGGGCTGACAGCGCCCATTCCGCGTTGTAGTGCCGCTCGTGTATCCACTGCTTGGTGGCCTGAATCAGGGTTTCGTCATGCAGCAGCATCAGGTGCACGTCGAGCAAGGCGGACAACTCGGCCGGTGCGTCTGCGGGCAACTCGCGCTGAAGGCCACCCAATTCAGCGGCGACTTCGTCGCGGGCGGCGCGCAGACGGTCAATTTCGCTGGCCGCGGCAGACGGGTCGATGAAATAGTGCGCAACGTCAACGCGGCTGGACGAAATCAGCACTGCCCGACCTATGGCGACGCCGCGTGAGACCGGGACTCCGAACACTTGAACGCTCATGATGCGATCGTAACAGCGGGGCGGATGTC
>JBJTHI010000125.1:0-2130 GCA_046094425.1 Burkholderiales bacterium
GTGTCGAGTGGTCCGCCATGTGGCGTAAGCTCCATGCGCGTCCAGTCTGGGTCTAGCGGATTCTGGCAATCGCTATCCGAGCAATAGTTCACATGGTCACACGCATAGTAAGAAGGCTGTGAAAATGCCAACAGAACTCAACATAGACCATAGGTAGCCCCGTCGAGTCCAACTTCACCAGATTGACTGAATGTAGACAAGAAGCGCAGAGCATAAGCCGCTTGGCGATGAACGGGGATGGCATAGAGCGAGCTGCCAAACGAGGCGAACGTGGTCAAATTTACAAGATCACTTTGGTTTTCCACCCCAAAGCGCTTTGAGCCAGGCAATTCAAGCGTCGAACCACTCTTTTCGGCGCAGGCGCAAACCCGCATGAATACAGGGGTTCTGCGTGTGCCAATTCGTAGCGGTTAACGATATTTTTAGAGAAAGAGAGAGCAAAACGGAGTCAAACGGGGCAAAAATGGTTGCTACTGCCAAAGTCGAAGCACACGCAGAACCGCCCGCAACCCCGCGCCGTTTGGGGCTTTGCGGAAATGAAAAAGCCAACCCAGAGGGGTTGGCTTTGAATGGGTGGTGGCCTGGGGCGGAATCGAACCACCGACACGCGGATTTTCAATCCGCTGCTCTACCAACTGAGCTACCAGGCCTGGAGCCTGCCATTATAACCGGGCGCGAAGGTGCTCCGAACAGATTGCAACCGTGGCTCAAAAAGAGCCGCGTTTGTTGCGGGACAAATCGACGCCGAGTTGTTTGAGTTTGCGATAGAGGTGGGTGCGTTCCAGGCCAGTTTTTTCGGCCACGCGGGTCATGCTGCCGTTTTCTTGCGAGAGATGGAACTCAAAATAACTTTTCTCAAAAGCATCACGGGCTTCGCGCAGGGGGCGGTCTAGGGCGAACACCTGCTCGGGTTGCGGACCCAGTTGCTGCGGTTGCATAGGTGGCAAATGAACCGAGTTGTGTGTGATCTGCCCCGTCACGTCTTGTGCGTTCGAATTGTCGATGCGGGGGTAACCCACACCGACGGGCGACATGTTGTGGGACAACGCGACAGGTGCCGGACTGCGCGGCGCGGGCTTCACCAAACTTTGTTCCACAGCCCGCAGCAGCTTTTGCAGGGTAATGGGTTTTTCCAAGAAAGCCACCGCGCCAAACTTGGTGGCTTCCACGGCGGTGTCAATGGTGCCGTGGCCGCTCATCATGATGACGGGCATGCTCAACTGCGAGGTGGCACTCCACTCTTTGAGCAAGGTGACGCCGTCCACATCGGGCATCCAAATATCGAGCAGCACGAGGTCGGGGCGAACGCGTTCGCGGTAGGCGCGAGCCTGAGCGGCGTTTTCCGCCAAATCGACGGAGTGACCTTCGTCGGTCAAGATTTCAGACAACAAGGCACGAATGCCGAGTTCATCATCAACAACAAGGATAGTGGCCATGGAACCTCAGGGTAGCCGCGATTGTGGGGGCGGCGCGGCGGCGTTGGAAGGGGAAAAACCAGTCTGTATGTCGCTGCTGTCTGCCGCAACGCCAACGGCAGCAAACTTTGAAAATGATAACGAAACTTGCGCCCCCCTCACCGTGGGGCCTTCGCTGTCGGTTTCTTGGGCACCCAAGAGGTTGGTCAAACGCACGCGCGCCCCGTGTTCATCGGCAATTTTTTTCACCACGGCCAAACCCAGACCGGTGCCTTTGCCTTTGGGTTTGGTGGTGACATAAGGCTCGAAAGCGCGGCGCAAAACACTGTCTGGAAACCCCGGGCCATTGTCCGCCACGATCAAACGCACGGCGCGCACGGCCCCTTGTTCGTTGCGCGCCAATTCGGTTTTCACCACCACGCGGCCACGCGCCACATCGGCCACGGCATCGAGTCCGTTTTGCACCAGGTTGTGGATGACTTGGCGCAGTTGGGTGGTATCGCCCTCAATGGCGGGCAGCTCGGGTGCCAGCGCAAAACGCAAACGCCCGGCTTCTTGTTGGGTGGCGTACAGCGAGAGCACTTCGCCCACGAGCTGGTTCAGGTCGATGGCTTTGAGTTGCGCCGCAGGCAGCCGGGCATAGTCGCGGAACTCGTTGACCAAGGTTTTCATCGCCTGCACTTGGTTGACGATGGTGGACACCGCACGCACCAGC
>JBJTHI010000126.1:0-2376 GCA_046094425.1 Burkholderiales bacterium
CTGCAAGCCCAAGCGCTTCATCAACCGCTCCACCGTGCAGCGGGCAATGACAACCCCCTCCCGGTTCATCTGTTTCCAGACTTTGTCAGCGCCATAGACCCGCATGTTGGCCTGCCAAACGCGCTGGCCAGCTTGAGGATCTCGTTGGCCTTGCGCAGCTCCTTGTTCTCGCGTTCGAGTTCCTTCAGGCGCTGCAGGTCGGTCGTCGTGACGCCGACTCTGGTGCCAGTGTCGATCTCATCGCGCTTGACCCATTCGTTGAGGGTCTGCGGCACGCAGCCGATCTTGGGGGCGATGGATTCAATGGCGGCCCACAGCGAGGGGTACTCGCCTCGGTGCTCCTGCACCATGCGAACAGCGCGTTCGCGGACCTCGGGTGAGAACTTGTTTGACTTCTTGCTCATGACTCAATCCTCTCAGAGAAAAGAGCCTCCTCAAAACCCGGGGCGGTTCAGTCCAGCTTCAACAGTGTCTCCAAACACTGCTCTTTGATGCCGTAGAACAACTTGATCTCTTCAATTTGTCGCCACACTTCACCGGTCGCAACCGCCGAGGGGCTCTGCCGTTTCACTCCCAGAATCATCTTGTTCTTGCTGGTGTGCTCTAGGGAAACGAACTCGAACACCTGGGTGGCGTAGCCGCTGGCTTCGAGCAGCAAAGCTCGCAGGCCATCGGTCAACATCTCGGATTCTTGGCCCAGGTGGATGCCGTGTTGAAGGATGGGGCGCAGGGGGTGGGGGCTGAGCAGTTGGGGCCGGATTTGTTTGTGGCAGCAGGGTGAACACATGATGATGGATGCCCCGGCGCGAATGCCGCTGTGGATGGCGTAGTCGGTGGCGATGTCGCAGGCATGCAGCGCAATCATCACGTCCACGGCTTGCAACGGTTGCGAGCGCACGTCGCCCTGGGAGAAGTGCAGCCCCTCGGCTTGAGCCGCCTGCGCGGCCGTGTTGCACAGCTGGACCAAGTCCTCGCGCAGTTCCACGCCCATGACATCGGCTTGCACTGCTTGTTGGGTGCGCAGGTAGTCATGCAGGGCAAAGGTGAGGTAACCCTTGCCGCAACCGAAGTCCACGACCTTGACGGCCCGTTGCCGAGCCAAGCCAGAGTCTGTAAAGGCGTGGGAAAAAACCTCCACGAATTTGTTGATCTGCTTCCATTTGCGCGCCATCGCGGGAACGAGCTTTCGGTGCGTATCGGTGACACCCAGTGCGCTGAGCCAGGGGCGGCTCAGGTCGACGTAGCGTTTTTTCGCTCGGTCGTGGGTTGAGGTTTGATCAGCGCTGACATGGGCTTGGCTGTCGCTTGGAGGCTCGGCCTGCATTGGGGCTGCCGTCGCCTGTGGTCGGCTCACCAGGTGGCTGCGGCCTTTTTTGCTGATGCTGAGCTGGTGCACGCCATCTGATGCATGAAGGTGGGCGTGTTGAAAATCGCTGCGCAGCAGTTCGATGATGTGCTGTACACCTTCGTCCAGCGGCAGGTTCTTGGTGATGTCACGCGTGCTGTGGCGCCACACCAGCGACAACATGCGCTGACCACGAAGCGTTAAGGGGCGCACCACCAGTTGACGCAGGTCGGACAGTTCGCCTTTGTATTTGGATAGCGTCAGGTGCTGCCATGTGCCTTGCCGTGTGCAGGTGGTCCAGATCGAAATGAATTTCTCTGTGGCGCACGGGGTGTCGGGCTTGGCAAGTGAAGCTTTGGTCAGCATGGTTGACATAGGTCGGGTGAACAGGCGCGGCGCAGGTTAGCCCTCAATGGCACGGAGTCTGTCTGCAGACGGCTTGCTTTTGCGAACCCAGCTCACGACCAGGGACCCCAGCACGGCGCAGATCAACAAAAACAAGGTGCCGAGGCCCCAGAGTATCCATACCACCCAGCGCATCACGTCGGCGGCACCGCCTGCCCAGGCCAGCACGCCCTCGCCGAGGGTCACGAACCAGACCAACAGACCTTGCCAGCCCGGAAAGAAGTTCTCGAGCCAGGGGTTAGGCGGAAGCTTTTCAACCCAGGAGACCAACCCGCTCCAGTCGTTGGGTAAGCTGGCCAACAAGGCGCTCAGTCCCCAGGCGCCGAGGCTCCAAAAGGCCAGAGCCAAAAGGGCAATCAACCAGACAGCGATCAACATGTTTCAGCCTCATCAGATGGTTTGCAACAGTATTCGCAGCATAGCGAAGCCGGGGCTCGATGGTTGAAGGTCCCCGGAATGCGGAGACATGTTATGGGGCGATCTCTACCAGCTCGGTCGCTTGGGGGCCGAAGGCGTAGGCGTCCATGCCCAAGCAGCCGTAGGTGACGCTTTGATGCAGCCGCTGTGGCACGTGGTCGAGTCCGCCTGCACCCGCAGCGATGAACCAGGGCAGCAGATGTTCGTCG
>JBJTHI010000127.1:0-11246 GCA_046094425.1 Burkholderiales bacterium
AAAGCGCCACGAGCCCCCAGAAGGGCTTCAAACATGCGCCAAAGAGCGCACAAAACGATGAAACATCACCCTCAAATCACTGAACCAGCAGCACAGCTCACACGCGCACTCGTTTCGCGGGGTTGTTCAGCGTTTCCTTAAAACCAGACTCCAACTGAAATACGGCACGCAGACCTCCGCCCAGGTCTTCGCTGCCACGCAGGCCCCAGCGTGATCCTTGTGCACCACCAGAGGACAGGCGAGTCAAAGAGGTTGCGCCTTTGATGCGTTCCACATTGGCGTCGGCGACGCCGTACAAGGTAACGGAAGATTGAGCGGCCGCAGAACCTGCGAAGGCGCCGAGCACCGCGATAGCCAATAGGGTTTTTTTCATCATTGCTTTCCTTTGTGTATAGATATTTGCGCGCAAAATTTGTAAGCACAAGATCGCAGCAGCGCCGCGAATCGGGTGAACGCCCATCGCTCCCAATAAGACTCGACCACTCCCCGCACCCGTTGCATCAGCGCGCTTTGTTGTCGATAAAACGTAGCCGGAGCGACAGGCGTTCGGTCAAGGCAAACCCGTTGCCCTCACCGAACTCCTTTGAACCTTTGAACGATCCGAGCACGAAGCGAATCTGTCTCGTCAGTCCTTTCTCAAACGGAGTACCTTCACCAAGGCAAACGACATCGCGGTGTCCAGGTCGATGGCATCTTGAAAGTCTCGGCCGGTGAGCCAGGCGTTTTGCCAGGAATGGGTGGCCAGCGCGTCTTTCCACGAGGCATGCTGCGTGGCTTTGAACACGGCCTCGCGCAGAGCATCCACTTGGGGCGCGGTGATGCCTTTCCCTGCGAACACGCCACGCCAATTGGTCAGGTCGACATTGACCCCCTGCTCCTTGAGCGATGGAATGCCAAAGCTGCTTTTGGTGGACGTGACGCCCAGTGCCCTCACCTGGCCGCTTTGCAGCGCCTTTTTGAGCTCGCCATAACCCGACACCGCCGCCTGAGCACGACCATCAGCCAAGGCTTTGAGCATCTCGCTGCCTCCCGCGAAGGGCAGGTATTTCAGTTGATTCAGGTCGGCCGTTGCAGCACGCGCAATCATGGCGGTGCACATGTGATCCACACCACCCGCACCACCACCCGCCATGGCCACAGCAGTGGGGCGCGCTTTCAAATCACGCATCAAACTCGCCGCGTCTTTGTAGGGCGAGTCTTTGTCCACAATGAGCACCAGCAGGTCGGTACTCAAACGTGCCACCGCTTGCAACTGCCGCAAATCCACTGCAGGACGGTGTAAAGCAATCGAGCCCACCATGACCAAACCACTGACTATCAAGGCTTGTGGGTTGTTGCTAAAGCGCTCTACAAAATCGGGCAAACCCACCACCCCCCCCTGACCGCCCTTGTTGTCATAAGCCACTTCAGCCGCTTGCCCCGAGCCTTGCAGCGCCGCACCCAAAGCGCGACCCGTGGCATCCCACCCACCCCCTGCGTTGGCAGGGATTTAGAGGTTGAGTTTGTCGAAACTGCGGTTGGGCAAGATTGGCACAGACGGCGCCGCCAAGGCCAGATTTGCCGGACTCAAACTCCACAGCGCACCATGGCTTAGAAATTGCCGTCGTTTCATTGCGCTTCTCCCGCGGCGAGTTCCGTTGACACAGCTTCTTGCGCACTGAGGCGAAAACGATCCACCAACAAGGTCAAGCGTGAGGCTTGGTCTTTCAAACTCTCTGCAGCAGCAGCGCCTTGCTCTACCAAAGCGGCGTTTTGCTGCGTCATGGCGTCCAGTTGCACCACGGTGTGGTTGACACGTTCAATTTCACCCGCCTGGCTCTCGGCCGCCACGCTCATGTCTTGAACAATGCCGGTAACGCGCTGGGTGGAGCTGACAATGCTCGTCATGGCCTGCGCGGCTTGGCGTACCAGTTGTGAGCCGTCCACCGCGCGCTCCACGCTCTCGACGATCAGGGCCTTGATTTCTTTGGCCGCTTCGGCGCTGTTGCTTGCCAGGCTGCGAACCTCGGCAGCCACCAATCTTTGTCGGAGGATGAACTGGCGAACCAAGGTGAACAGGCGTTCGAACATGAAACCCTTCTCTCGTGAATGAGCACGGGACGCAGTCTCTTCACCGCGGCTGTCAAACGGCTGTCAGGGCATCGATTTAGGGAATGTCCTAGGGTCAATTCGCCACAGAGTTGAAAACAAAAAAGCACGCGCTGCGGCGTGCTTTCGATGTGCCAGTTTGATTCCGAAGAACGATCAGGTCTGATGCAGAGGTTTGCTCGAGTCGGCTTGATTCGCCAAACGCTGCCGTTTGACTCGCCGCAAGACCCAAGGTGTGATCAGCACCGCCAGCGTGATGGCCAAGAGCGTGGCCGAGCCAGGACGGGTGACAAAGATGCTCCAGTGGCCCTCACCAATCGACAGCGCATTGCGCATTTGCGATTCGGCCAAGGGACCAAGGATCATGCCCACCACCACGGGTGCCGTTGGGAAATCAAAACGCCGCATCACCACGCCTAGCAGGCCTATGGCGTACATCAAGAACAAATCGAAAGCCGATTGACGCATGCCGTAAACACCCACGGTGGCGAAAATCAAAATGCCAGCGTACAGCGCAGGGCGGGGAATTTTCAGCAGCTTCACCCACAAGCCTACCAAGGGCAAGTTCAACACCAAGAGCATCACATTGCCGATGTAGAGCGAAGCAATCAACGCCCAGACCAAGGCCCCGTTGGTGTCGAAGAGCTGCGGCCCGGGTTGAATGCCATAGTTTTGAAATGCGCCAAGCAAGATGGCCGTGGTGTTGGAGGTGGGAATGCCCAAAGTGAGCAGAGGGATCAAGGTGGCGGTAATGGCCGCGTTGTTGGCAGCCTCGGGGCCAGCCACACCTTCAATCGCGCCCTCACGGCCAAATTCTTCTTTGTTTTTGGAGAGCTTCTTCTCGGTGGCGTAACTCAGGAAGGTTGGAATTTCGCTACCGCCCGCAGGGATGGTGCCAAAGGGCATGCCAATGAAAGTCGCCCGCAGCCAAGCAGGCCATGAACGCTTCCAGTCTGACTTGCTCATGTGCACACGGCTGAGTTTGTTTTGAGTGGAGACCACGCGCCCTTCGTAGAGCACGTTGTAAAGCGCCTCACCCACGGCGAACAAGCCGACTGCAATCAAGACGACTTCCAGGCCGTCCATCAATTCAGGCACTCCGCCAGTGAAACGCATGGCTCCGGTGATTTGATCGATGCCAACGATGCCCATGGCCAAGCCGATGAAGAGCGCGGTCAACCCACGCAGGGTACTTTTCCCCAGCACGGCACTGACCGTGGTGAAGGCCAGCACCATGAGCATGAAGTACTCAGGCGGCCCCAGCTTGACCGCATGGGTGGCGATCACAGGTGCAAGAAAGGTCACAAAAACCGTGGCGATCGTTCCGGCCACAAAGGAACCAATGGCCGCCGTGGCCAAGGCCGCCCCAGCGCGGCCACTTTTGGCCATTTTGTTCCCTTCCATGGCCGTCACCATGGAGCCCGCCTCACCGGGCGTGTTTAACAGAATAGAGGTGGTAGACCCACCGTACATCGCGCCGTAGTAAATACCCGCAAAGAAAATCATCGACGCGGTCGGGTCCACCTTCAGAGTGATCGGCAGCAGCATGGCCACCGCAGTAGCCGGGCCAATGCCGGGCAGTACGCCCACCGCTGTACCCAAGGTACACCCCAAGAGCGCCCATAACAAATTCATGGGCGTTGCGGCAACCGCAAACCCCTGCATGAGATGGTTCAAAGTTTCCATCACAACCATCCCGTAGACGTGATGCTGGGCAAATTGATCGCCAGCAGTTGAGTGAACATCCAATAAACCGGCGCCGCAATGCACAGACCAATCAGCGCGTCGTGAAACAAAGCCTTGGCACCGCCGCCGGTCACTTCAGAGCGACGGAAACCTTGTGCAGCCAGCACAAAACAAAGTGCGCAACTGAAAATGAAGCCAATCACGGTAATCAGCGCTGCATTGATCAAAATGCCGGCTGTGACCCAAACAAATGCTGGCCAATCCCCACGCTCGGCACCAGAGGGCTCTTCAAGTTCTCGAAACCCGCCCGTGCAAGACTCTCGGATCAAAAAAACACCGCAGACACTCAGCAGCAGCCCCACCAACAGTGGCAGGAAGTTGGGCCCGACGCCGGCGTAACCGGCCTCAGATGGCAAACCAAAACTTCCCCAAACAAAGAGCAGGCCCAGGGCTAGAACGCCCACACTCAAAAGCGTCTGCGGCTTAGTCATCAAATCATTCCTGCCTTGACCATGGTGGCACGCAAGCTGGCAAATTCGTTGTCGACGAATTGCTCAAATTCAGCCCCGGTCTTGACGGCTGGAAACCACCCATTGCGTTCGACGTCCGCCGCCCACGACTTGGTTTTGGTGGCCTTCACGACCATCTCAATCAAGGTTTTCCTCTGCTCGGGGGTGATGCCTGGTGCACCGTACACTCCGCGCCAGTTGCCAATCACAACATCAAACCCTTGCTCACGGAGAGTAGGAATGTTGAGGCCCTTTAAGGGTGAGCCTGAGGTAACCGCAATCGCACGCATCTTGCCACTCTCAATGTGTGGCTGAAACTCTCCATAGCTACTCCCCCCCACAGTGACGTTATTGCCCAAGATCGCAGCTACAGCCTCGCCGCCACCACGGAATGGCACGTAGTTGATTTTGGAAGCGTCGACGCCGACCTCACGTGCCAACATGGCCGCAGCGATGTGCTCGGTTGAACCACGCGAGCCTCCGCCCCACTTCACGCTACCAGGGTCGCGCTTGAGTTGATCAATAACGTCTTTCATGGTTTTAAGCGGCGATTGCGCTGGGAGCACAAACACGTTGTAGTCAATGGTCAAACGCGCCAAGGGCGTGGCCTGCGACAAACTCACCGGCGGTTTTCCGGTGATGATGCCGCCGAGCATCACTGCGCCCATGACCATCAGGGCGTTGGGATCGCCCTTGCTGGCGTTCACAAACTGAGCCAGACCGAGCGCACCTGCTGCGCCACCCTTGTTCTCGTAGTTCACCGAAGCGGCCACGCCTGCTTCTTGCAAGGCCTTGCCCAAGGCTCGCCCGGTACCATCCCAACCTCCACCTGGGTTGGCGGGAATCATCATTTTCAAATTGGCAGAGGCCCATGCCGAGTTGGGCAATGCTTGCGCGGCCATGGCGGCCAGCATGGATTTGATAAAGGTGTCACGACGCATGAGAGTCTCCTGATGTTGCCGGGTATGAACCCAGGGCTGAATCATCCTCCGAACAGCTTTCAGATGGCTGTCGATACGACTAGGGGAAACGCTAGGGTTCCATCCGCACGCTATCAAGCTAAGGTGTTCCTCATGCAACTTCTTTTGATCGAAAACGACCTTGCCATGCAAACCACGCTGCAGCGTGCATTCGAGCGCCGAGGCATCAAAACAACGCCTTGCGGCGATGGCGCGTTGGCCGTTGAGCAATGGGTAAGCACGCAGCCCGATGTGGTCGTACTCGACTTGACCCTGCCGGGCTTAGACGGCCTCTTGGTACTGACACAAGCACGTGCCCAAGGCCTCAAAACACCGGTGCTGATACTCACGGCACGTGGCACGGTGGGCGACAAAATTTTGGGCCTCAACACCGGGGCCGATGACTACTTGTCCAAACCCTTTGACCTGGACGAACTCGAGGCCCGCGTGCGCGCTTTGGCGCGTCGCCAAGAGGCGACGCTTGCTCAACCCCCTTCGGCAGATGGCAAGGTCTACAAAAGCTATTGCGGACTATGCATGGATGGCAACAGCCAAGCGGTCTATCTGAACGACCAGGTGCTGGACTTGGCCCCTCGCGAAAACGCGCTGTTACGCGCGTTGCTGGCCAAGCCTGGTACAGCAATTGCCAAGGAGCGCTTGTTTGAGTTCGTATTCCCAGGCCAAGCCGATGTCCAGTCTGACGCCATTGAGGTAGTGGTTTACCGACTGCGCAAGCGGCTCCAAGGCAGCCAGGCGCAAATTGTCACCTTACGTGGATTGGGATATTTGCTGAAGTCCGTGTCATGAAAGCACCGCGCTCCTTGCGCAGTCAGTTGTTGCTGGGCATCTTGCTGCCGGTTCTCATACTGGTGGTGTTCAATGCCTTCAGCCTTTACCAACAAGCCCTGCAAGCAGCCGACACGGCTTACGACCGAACCTTGCTGGCTTCCGCCAAGTCCATTGGTGAGCAGTTGGAGGTGTCAGGAGTCAGTGGTGCATTAAAACTTGACGCAACCGTGCAGTACTCCGCGCTGGAAGCGTTTGAGGCCGATAACCGCAGCCGCATTTTCTACAAGGTGTCGGGATTCGCGGGTGAGCCCGTTTCTGGCTTTGCCGATTTGCCCGCGCCAAGGCCCGGCAACAAAGCCCCGGGCCCTTACGCCGCGTTGGTGGACTTTTACCACGCCACGTACAGAGATGAGCCCGTGCGCATGGCGGTGTTGCTGCAACCGGTTGCTGGCACACAGGGCGTGGGCATGGCTACCATCCAAGTGGCCGAAACCTTGGAGCTGCGCCGAACGCTTGCGCGGCAAATTTTGTTCGACACAGTTTGGCGACAAGCCGCTTTGATTGTGGTGATTGCCTTGGTGGTGTGGTGGGCGGTCAACGCGGCCACTCGGCCCATTCAACAATTGAGCGCGCAAATGAGCGGGCGTGCTGCGTCTGATTTGTCGCCCATTCAAACCCAAGGCAGCCCACGTGAGTTGTGGCCGCTTTTGAATGCCACCAACCAGGTGATGCAACGTTTATGGCATTTGCTGAACCACCAAAAACGTTTTGTGCGCGACGCCTCACACCAGTTGCGCACACCGCTGGCGGTGCTAAAAGCCCAGGTGCAGTCTGCACTACGCGGTGATGTCGAACCCTCGCAAGCACTGCATGAAATCAAAGTGACAGTAGACCGTGCCACCCAACTGGCCAACCAAATGTTGGCCCTGGCCAAAGTGGAGCAACTACGCCACCAAAGCGACGCCCCGGTATTGGACTGGGCGCAAATCACACGCGAAGTGGCCTTGGATTTGTCACCCTTGATTGCGCAGCAACAATTCGATTTCGACATTGAAACCACGCCTGCACCCGTGCGCGCCCACGAGTGGGCGCTGCGCGAATTGACCCGCAACCTGCTGCATAACGCCATCACCCACACCCCTGCCTTGGGCCGCCTGCAAGTACAGGTGAGTTGCTCCGTGGAACAAGCCTTGCTGACCATCACCGACAGCGGCCCGGGCATCAACGCGGAACTGGGGCAGCGCTTGTTTCAGCCGTTCTCTTCTGGCAGTGCAAGGAGCGGCTCCGGTTTAGGGTTGGCCATTTGCGGCGAAATTGTGAGCAGTTTGGGGGGCCGCATCGAACTGAACAACGTGCCCTCACAAACCGGCGTTGCGGGGCTACAAGCCCTGGTGTTGCTGCCCTTGTCCAATAACCTCATCGAGGACAATTCGCCCGATGCCTTCCAACCCCAAATCAACGATTGATTCCACCGGTGTGCGCCTGGACAAATGGTTGTGGGTGGCGCGTTTTTTCAAAACCCGCAGCCTGGCCAGTGAGGAAATCAGCAAAAACCGGGTTCAGGTCAACGGCCTAGTAGCCAAGGCCTCACGCGAGTTGCGTGTGGGCGACCGAGTGGAGCTGCGGCAAAACCAAATCCCTCGCACCGTGATCGTTCGGGGTTTGAGTCAAATGCGCGGCTCGGCCACGGTGGCAGGTTTATTGTTTGAGGAAACACCAGAGAGCGTGGCTGCGCGCGAGCGCTTGGTGCTGCAACGTCAACTGGCCCCCGAACCTGCACAAAGCCAAGTACAAGGCCGCCCCACCAAACGCGATCGGCGGCTGTTGAACGACTGGAATCGGTGGTCGGCCAGCATCGGCCCCGACGAATAGGCCTTCTTCACCGCCACGGCGCACTGGCTACAAAACCCCTCTTGAAGACCAGGCTTTCGGCCTTATATGCAGGCTCAAACCCGCTTAAACCCGTCATTGCCTTCTTGCACACCATGACACCAAACCAAAATTCCCAAGAAAATCCACCACTTGAATCTAACTCCGAGGCACCAGCCGTCGATCTCGCCGCTGAATTGGCAGCCCTGCAAGCCAAGCATGCCGAGGTGTCCGATGCTTATTTGCGTGCCAAGGCTGAGGCTGAAAATACCCGTCGCCGTGCCGAAGAAGAAATCAGCAAGGCCCGTAAATTCGCCGTGGAAGGGTTTGCCGAGAGCCTGCTGCCGGTGAAAGACAGCCTGGAAGCGGCCATTGCCATTCCTGCGGCCACCCCCGAACAGTTGCTCGAAGGCGTGCATGCCACGCTGCGCCAACTGACCAGCGCACTGGAGCGCAACCGGGTGCTGGAGTTGAACCCAGCCGCCGGTGCCAAGTTCGACCCGCACCAGCACCAAGCCATCAGCGTCGTACCACTGCCTGCTGGCGTCACCCAAGAACCCAACACCGTGGTCACGGTGCTGCAAAAAGGTTATTCGATCAATGAGCGTGTGCTGCGGCCTGCTTTGGTCACAGTCTGCGCACCGAATTGAAATTCACGCCCTTGAAGTTGGCCGCTTGATCCACAACTTCAGAGCATCAGTATTTAGTTTTCAGGAGAAATCATCATGGCAAAAATCATCGGCATCGACCTCGGCACCACCAACTCGTGTGTGTCCATCATGGAAGGCAACACCACACGTGTGATTGAGAACAGCGAAGGTGCGCGCACCACGCCGTCCATCATTGCTTACCAAGAAGATGGCGAAATTTTGGTGGGTGCTTCGGCCAAACGACAGGCTGTGACCAACCCACGCAACACGCTCTATGCCGTCAAACGCCTGATTGGCCGCAAGTTCACCGAGAAAGAAGTTCAAAAAGACATCGACCTCATGCCCTACAGCATCGTCGCCGCTGACAACGGCGACGCTTGGGTGGAAGTGCGCGGTAAAAAATTGGCTCCCCCGCAAGTGAGCGCTGAAGTGCTGCGCAAGATGAAGAAAACCGCCGAGGACTACCTGGGCGAAACCGTGACCGAGGCCGTCATCACCGTGCCCGCCTACTTCAACGACGCCCAGCGCCAAGCCACCAAGGACGCGGGCCGCATTGCGGGCTTGGATGTCAAACGCATCATCAACGAGCCCACCGCTGCAGCACTGGCTTTCGGTTTGGACAAAACCGAAAAAGGCGACCGCAAAATTGCCGTCTATGACTTGGGCGGTGGCACGTTTGACGTGTCCATCATTGAAATCGCCGATGTCGATGGTGAAAAGCAGTTTGAAGTGCTTTCCACCAACGGCGACACCTTCCTGGGTGGTGAAGACTTTGACCAGCGCATCATTGACTACATCATTGCCGAGTTCAAGAAAGAACAAGGCGTTGATTTGGGCAAGGACGTGCTGGCTTTGCAGCGCCTCAAAGAAGCCGCTGAAAAAGCCAAGATTGAGCTGTCCAACAGCGCACAAACCGACATCAACCTGCCTTATGTCACGGCGGACGCCTCAGGCCCCAAACACCTGAACATCAAACTCAGCCGCGCCAAATTGGAAGCGCTGGTGGAAGATTTGATTGAGCGCACCATTGCCCCATGCCGCACCGCCATCAAAGACGCGGGTGTGGCCGTCAGCAGCATTGACGATGTGATTTTGGTCGGCGGCATGACCCGCATGCCCAAGGTGCAAGAAAAGGTGAAAGAGTTCTTCGGCAAAGAGCCACGCAAAGACGTGAACCCCGACGAAGCCGTGGCTGTTGGAGCAGCGATTCAAGGCCAGGTGCTGGCCGGCGACCGCAGCGACGTGCTCTTGCTCGACGTCACCCCACTCTCCCTGGGCATTGAAACCCTGGGCGGTGTCATGACCAAGATGATCAAGAAAAACACCACCATTCCCACCAAGTTCAGCCAAACCTTTTCGACGGCGGACGACAACCAACCCGCGGTCACCATCAAGGTTTACCAAGGCGAGCGCGAAATGGCCTCGGGCAACAAGAGCCTGGGCGAATTCAACTTGGAAGGCATTCCCTCCGCCCCACGTGGTGTGCCGCAAATTGAAGTGAGTTTTGACATTGACGCCAACGGCATCTTGCATGTGGGTGCCAAAGACAAAGGCACGGGCAAAGAAAACAAAATCACCATCAAGGCCAACTCCGGTTTGAGCGAAGCCGAGATTGCCCAAATGGTCAAAGACGCCGAAGTCAACGCTGCGGAAGACAAGAAAAAGTTGGAGCTGGTGCAGGCCCGCAACCAAGCGGATGCGATGGTGCACAGCGTGAAGAAGAGCTTGTCTGAACACGGCGACAAGATTGACGCCGCTGAGAAAGAAAAAATCGAAGCCGCGCTCAAAGACGTGGAAGAAGCATTGAAGGGTGAAGACAAAGCAGCCATTGAAGCCAAGACGGAAAGCCTGATGACCGCCAGCCAAAAACTCGGCGAGAAGGTGTATGCGGACGCTCAAGCGGCCCAAGCTGCTGCTGGCGGCGCAGCACCTGAAGGCGCTTCCGCTCAAGCCGCGAGCAAGCCTGCCGCTGACGATGTGGTGGACGCGGAGTTCAAAGAAGTGAAAGAGAAGAAGTAATCTTGACTCGGCCAGACCGTGGCCGTCTGCGCCGCGTTGAGGGGTCTTCCTTCATCGCGGCGTCTTCGTTTTTTTGAGTTGTAGGTGAGTTCATGGCCAAGCGCGACTATTACGAAATTCTGGGCGTTGCAAAAAACGCGTCTGAGGAAGACATCAAAAAGGCCTACCGCAAGCTGGCCATGAAACACCACCCGGATCGGCACCAGGGTGAGGACGCCAAGAAGGCGGAAGAAAAATTCAAAGAAGCCAAAGAGGCTTACGAGATGCTCTCGGACGCGCAAAAACGCGCCGCCTACGACCAGTACGGCCATGCCGGTGTTGATCCCAATATGGGCGGTGGCGGCTTTCGCCCCGGTGGGCCCGGCGAGGGCATGGGCGGTTTTGCAGAAGCCTTCAGCGATATCTTTGGCGATATTTTTGGTGGCGCGGGCCAGCGTCGCGGGGCCAATGGCGGGCAGCAGGTGTATCGCGGCAGCGATTTGTCTTACGCCATGGAAATCACGCTGGAGGAAGCGGCAGGCGGCAAAGAAACCCAGATTCGCATTCCCGCTTGGGAAACCTGCGACACCTGCAACGGCAGCGGGGCCAAACCCGGCACCTCGCCCAAGACTTGCTCCACCTGCAATGGCTCCGGCACGGTACACATACGCCAAGGTTTTTTCAGCATTCAACAAACC
>JBJTHI010000128.1:0-1858 GCA_046094425.1 Burkholderiales bacterium
AGAGTGGGTGCTAGAGCCTGGCGACATGCTCTACCTGCCACCGCGTTGGGCACATGATGGCGTCGCCATGGGTGAATGCATGACCGCTTCGGTGGGTTTTCGATCCGCATCCAAGGCAGAGTTCGTCCGTGAGGTGATGCAGCGTTGTGTGGATGCTGTGCAAGACGACGAAGACAGCGCTCAAGCCACCGCCCTTTACCGCGACCCCACGCAACTCGCCACCGCCACACCCGGCGAAATTCCCTTGCAGATGCAACACTTTGCACACACAGCCGTGAGTGCTTTGTTGGCCCAGCCCGAGGCATTGAACTGCAGCTTGGGTGAGTGGCTGAGTGAACCCAAACCCTCGGTGTGGTTTGAGGGTGGCTGCACCGTCAGCAAAAAGCACCCGCTGCGCCTTGACGCACGCAGCCGCATGTTGTACGACCGCAGCCACATTTACATCAATGGCGAGTCCTACCGGGCGGGGGGCAGCGATGCGCGGGTGCTGCGCTGTTTGGCCGACCAACGGGTGTTGACGGCCTTGCAGGTGGGCAAGCTCAGTGCGGAGGCTTGGGATTTGGTAAAAGATTGGGCGCAAGCGGGTTGGTTAGCTCAAGATCCGCTCGCTCCGACAGGAGGCAATCAATGAGCAATCACGACATCAACCCGGCGGATCCAGACAAAAAGTACCGCTTGATTGAATCCCAGCGCGAATTTGAAGATGCGCTGCGCCAGGCCTTCTCCATGGTGGCCGAGCAGGGTTGCCGCGAGCTCTTGATCAGCGACGCCGATTTCGCCAACTGGCCCCTGGGTGAGCGCGCCGTGGTGGATCTGTTGGCGCAATGGGCCATGTCACACCGCAAGATGACTGTGCTCGCACGCAATTACGACGAAGTCACCCGCCTGCACGCGCGCTGGGTACAGTGGCGCAGGCAATGGGCCCATGTGGTGGATTGCCGCGTCGCGGACGACGCCGACGCCCAAGAGATACCCACACTGTTGCTGGCACCCGGCGTGGTGGTGGTTCGGTTGGTGGCTGGGGAGACGGTTCGCGGCAGCATCTCCACCGATCTGGGCGACATAGAGCGTGCCCGCGAGATGGTTGATGCGATTACGCAACGTTCTCAAGAAGGTTTTCCAGCGAGCACACTGGGTTTATAGGCTTTGTGTCCAGGGGTACTAGGGAACACCCGAATTCCTCTGCATATAATCAGCGGCTCGATGCATGCTTGGCGCAGGCCAGGTAGCGCGTGTGACTGTCTTGAAAAAAAGTACTTAGAAAAGTACGCATCAACGTGATGGGGCCAAGCGCCTAACGGCATGTCCCCTTTCGACCGCTAAATTGTTTGACCCTAAGACTTGAGGACAAGTATGAAAACATCGATTCTGTTGGCTTCCCTGGTGGCCGTTGTGGCTCTGACTGCTTGCGGCAAAAAAGAAGAAGTCGTGGCACCTGCTGTGAACGCCGCCGCTTCTGCCGCCGCCGCTGTGACCGCTCCTGTGGCCGCTGCTGCTTCTGAGGCTGCTGCTGCCGCAACGGCTGCTGCTGCTTCGGCTGGTGATGCTGCTGCTTCTGCTGTTGCCGCCGGTGCTTCTGCCGCCGCTGACGCTGCTAAAGACGCTGCGGGCAAAGCCGCTGACATGGCCAAAGACGCTGCCGGCAAAGCTGCTGACGCTGTCAAGAAGAAATTTTTCGTCGTGTCAAAAAAAAGCCGCTCCTCGGAGCGGCTGTTTTGTGTGCGCCCAGCATGGGCGCACTCCTGCGGGTGCAAGTCCCGCCACGAGCTGGTCACAGCGAGTGAAGTGAAGCGCAACTGCATGAGGGTGACCGAGTGTGGGAAGGAAGCGTGGAGCATAAATCGCGAGCCGATGGACA
>JBJTHI010000129.1:0-2451 GCA_046094425.1 Burkholderiales bacterium
GGGGACTCAAGAAATCCAATTTGAATACCCTGCCTCAACTCACCCACAGAGTGATCCGCTGTCAGGATCAACCCCAACACTTTCTTCAATCACATCAACCACTTGGCCGCTTGCGCGCTTGGGGCGCTCACGGATTCAGGGCTTTTTGAAGAGGTACATCAACTCGGGATCTATCTTTTCAGAAAGATCGCTTCACAGTATTGCCCTTGAGTAAAGTTCAGGCCGTGCCTGAAGCAAGCGGGTCATTGCTCTTTTTGGTCGGCCCCACCCCAAGGCAACATCAAGGTCAACAACAGCAGCTTCTGGAACTCCGGCTCAAAGCGGTCAATGATGTGCTGCGGGTCGGGACACAAAGCGCGGTCGGTGATGAGACCGAACTGCACGCCCCCGGCGTAAGACAAGATGCTCACGCCCACGCCAATGTCACCCGACTGGGGAACCCAGAACAAAGTTTGCTTCAGAGTGGAGCCACAGAAGGTCAAGGCCTTGGCGGGGCCAGGCACATTGGTCATCACCGCCGTGGCTTTTTTGGCGAAGAGGCCGAGCAAAGCATCCTGCACCGGTTTGATGAAGAGCCCCGCCACCGAGAGCATGGCAAACGCCAGCACCGGCTGAAAGCTGCCCTTGAGTTCTTGCATGCGCTGGCGCACGGCATACAGGCGCTCGATGGGGTTGTCTATACCAATCGGCAACACCAGGGGCACCAGGCCAAAGCGGTTGCCGAGTTGGTAGGCTTTTTCCAGCGGCCGCAAATTCACCGGCACCATGGCGCGTATGGCTTGGCCGCTGGGGTTGTCGCCTTTGTCTCTCAAATAACTCCCTATGGCCCCGGCCGCGCAGGAGAGCAATACATCGTTGATGGAACAACCCAGTCCTTTGCTAATGGCCTTGACCACCTCCAGCGGTATCGGTTCGCCCCAAGCCACGGCTTTGAGACCACCGGGTTTGCCTTTGAGGCGGGTGGCGGAGTCGTCGGGCATCATGGCGAACGCGGCCAGGTCGCTGACCACTTGCATGCCGGCGCGGGCCATGTCAGCGGTTTCACTCAGGGGCTGGGTGGGGTTGGCCAGCATGTCCATGGACTTGGCCACGCCGCCGTAGGCACCTATAGCTTTGACCGCCATGTCGGTCATGGGTTTGAGCAAGGCGTCGTTCCACCAGTCGCCGCCCTCCTCTCGGGGCGCTTTGGTTTTGCGCGGCGGTGGGTCTTGGCCACCGTCGGTGATGGAGAGCATGACCGAGATCAAGGCAATGCCGTCGGCAATGCAGTGGTGCACGCGGGCAATCAGGGCGCTGCCACCATCGAAGTCCTCAATCAAATGAAATTGCCACAGCGGGTGCTTGCGATCCAGCGGCGTGGTGGCCAAGTCACCCACCAAGTCTTGCAAGGCTTGCCGATCGCTGCGGCCGCTCACGCGGTGCAATGTGTAGAGGCGCACATGGTGGTCTATGTCGAAATCATCGGCGTCCACCCACAACGCGCCAGATGCATCTTCCACCACTTTTTGCCCAAAACGCCGGTACTGCAACAGTTTGGACTGCACACGCTCGCGCAGGTCGGCCAGCTTGATGCCAGGCTCTAACAGCCACACGCCCACGATCATCATCAGATTCACATCGCTGTCCATGCGCAGCCAAGCTGTGTCCACGCGGGACATGCGATCGCCCTGAGGCAGTGAAGGCGGCTTGGTGGCGGTTGGTGGCGGCTTGGCAGATCTGGCGGGCACGCGCGTGGGCATCAGTGCTTCTCCTTGGTGTTGATGCGCGACGATGCTTGTTAGCATGCAAGCCGTCAATTGCGACTTTTACCTGATTCAACAACCACCCAGGAGACACCCATGGCCGACCTGAAAGCCCAGTTTGAACAAGCCGTTGCCGACTCAAAAAACCTGCCCGAAAAACCCGACAACGCCACGCTGCTGAAGATTTACGCCCTGTACAAACAAGCCACCAGCGGCGACGTAGACGGCAAACGCCCCGGCTTCACCGACATGGTGGGCCGCGCCAAGTGGGATGCCTGGAACGAGATCAAAGGCACGGACGGCAAAGCGGCGATGAAGGACTATGTGGACTTGATTGAGTCGCTGAAGTGAGCGCGGGCGGTTGATCAAGGCTCAAGGAGTTGCGTGGCCTGACCTTGCCCCCGAAAACCGTATCCCTTGCTGAGTGATTCAATTGCAAGCAAAGGAGAGCGGAAATGACGAAGAGAGCCAAAAGGGCGAGGTACACGCAGGAGTTCAAGTTCGAGGCGGTTCGGCTGGTGGAAGGCGGCCAAAGCATGGCTGCGGCGGCCAGAGGGGCCTTGAGGGTCACCCATTAGCCGCCCCCGTCAATAGGGACGAACGAATAACTGCGGTCGCCCCCCGCATTTTTCCTTGTTCAGCTGTCTTCTCGGTCGTCTGAATTTTCAGCACACTTGGTTCTCAAAATTGCGGTTGCGCACAACAGCGC
>JBJTHI010000130.1:0-1430 GCA_046094425.1 Burkholderiales bacterium
TCCATCGGCTCGCGATTTATGCTCCACGCTTCCTTCCCACACTCGGTCACCCTCATGCAGTTGCGCTTCACTTCACTCGCTGTGACCAGCTCGTGGCGGGACTTGCACCCGCAGGAGTGCGCCCATGCTGGGCGCACAAAAAAAAAGGGATCAGCAAGTGCCGATCCCTTTTAGGTCTCGCTGGGCGAGAACAATCAGGCGAAATTCTTCTCAGCAAAATCCCAGTTGACCAAGGAATTCAAGAAGGTTTCGACAAACTTGGGGCGCAGGTTGCGGTAGTCGATGTAGTAGGCGTGTTCCCACACGTCCACCGTCAGCAACGCTTTGTCGGCCGTGGTCAGCGGGGTGCCAGCGGCGCCCATGTTGACGATGTCGACGCTGCCGTCGGGTTTTTTCACGAGCCAGGTCCAGCCGGAGCCGAAGTTGCCGACTGCGCTCTTCACAAACGCTTCTTTGAAGGCGGCGTAGCTGCCGAATTTGGCGTTGATGGCTGCGGCCAGCGCACCTTTGGGCTCACCGCCGCCTTGGGGCTTCATGCAGTTCCAGAAGAAGGTGTGGTTCCAAATTTGGGCCGAGTTGTTGTAGATGCCGCCCGACGACTTCTTGATGATGTCTTCCAGGCTCAAGCTTTCAAACTCGGTGCCTTTTTGCAAGTTGTTCAGGTTGACCACATAGGCGTTGTGGTGCTTGCCGTGGTGGAACTCCAGGGTTTCTTGGCTGTAGTGCGGGGCCAGCGCATCAATCGCGTAGGGCAGTGGTGGCAGGGTATGTTCCATGGGGCATTTCTCTCCTGGTGGTGTGTTGAATGAACAGGCTGGGTGTTGGGGTCTTTAACCGGGTGACTCAGTGTCGCCCCGCTTGAATGCCGCGCATTGTAGGCAGAGACATGAGCTGCCTGATCGCCAACCGACATTGCCCCTTTATTGCGGTTGGATTGGCGTCAATCCAGACTCACGCCTCCTGCTTGCCCGGCTCGATCTGCGTCACTTGAACCTGGGCCCGACCATCTGCCCACACGGCATGCAAGTGTTGCTGAACATGCACAGCCTGCACCGATTGCACGGCCGTTCCGTTTTCATCGCTGATCCATGCATAACCGCGCTGCAACACCTGGTGAGGGTCGACCGCAGCAAGCCGAACACCGAGGTGGGACAAGGCGTGACCCCGCCGACTTCTTTCTTGCTGTTGCGCATGTTGGAGCCGGTTGGCGGTGCGCGCCAACTGCTGCGTCGCACGCTCTAGGCAGCGCGCTCGGGCACCCGCCAGTTGCTGCGCCAAACTTTGCAATTTCAGGGCGGCCAAACGCACCACCTGCGCGGGGCGCGACAGAGGCAAAGCCGCGCGATCTAAACGCTGTGCCTGCCGGTCCAACTGCTGACGAACCGCGCGCCGCAGGTACGTGGCTTGTGCAGCCAACCCATCATGCAACG
>JBJTHI010000131.1:0-8212 GCA_046094425.1 Burkholderiales bacterium
GTGTAAATGCTGCTGCCGACGTCTTTGTCGTCGAACTCGTCTTCAATTTCACCGACAATTTCTTCCAGCACATCTTCAATCGTGATGAGTCCTGCTGTGGCACCGAATTCGTCAATCACGATGGCCAAGTGGTTGCGGTTGGAGCGAAAGTCGCGCAGCAACTCGTTCAAGCCCTTGGACTCCGGCACGAACACCGCCGGGCGCAACAAAGTGCGCAAATTCAAATCGGGAGACCGTTGCACCTTGAGCAAATCTTTGGCCATCAATATGCCAATGATGTTGTCGCGTCGCTCTTCAAACACGGGAAAACGGGAGTGGCTGGTGTCAATCACCAAGTGCAGCAGCTCATCGTAGTCGGCATTGATATCCAGCAAATCCATGCGCGGCGCGGCCACCATCACGTCGCCCGCCGTCATGTCGGCCATGCGCAGCACGCCCTCCAGCATCATGCGCGATTCGGGCTCGATCAACTCGCGGTGTTCGGCGTCGGCCAGGGTTTCTAGCAACTCGTCACGCGAATCGGGGCCGGGGGAGACGAATTCGACCAGGCGCTGGAACAGGTTGCGTTTGTCGCTGGCACGGTCAGGCTTACGTTCTTCGCCCGAGTCGAGGGTGCTGAACCGTGAACGGGGGGCGGACGGGGGGTGGGGGTCTGTCATTGCCGCTGGCGTGAGCGTTGCGGCTTGAAGCGCAACGCTGGAAAGTCGTGTGGAGCACTAGCTTACCCGATGGGGATTTCACAACTGTGCTAGTTTCCACGTTTTGTTTGATTCGACGGAACACTTCCCATGGCCCTCATTCCCGCTACCATCCTCACCGGTTTTCTCGGCTCGGGCAAAACCACCTTGCTCAAACGTGTGTTAACCGAAGCGCACGGCCAGAAAATTGCGGTGATTGAAAACGAGTTTGGCGACGAAAACATCGACAACGAAATCCTGGTGCAAGACAGCCAGGAACAAATCATCCAGCTCAACAACGGTTGTGTGTGCTGCTCCATCCGCGAAGATCTGCGCACCACCTTGGCCGACCTGGCTGAGAAAAAACGCAAAGGCGAACTCAGTTTTGACAGGGTGGTGATTGAAACCACAGGCCTGGCCGACCCCGGCCCCGTGGCACAAACCTTTTTCATGGACGACGAAATCGCCGAAACCTATTTGCTGGACTCCATCCTCACCCTGGTGGATGCCAAACACGCCGACGAGCAACTGAACACCCGCCAAGAAGCGCGTCGCCAAATTGGCTTTGCCGACCAAATTTTTATCAGCAAATCCGACCTGGTGGACAAAACCTCGTTGGACGCCCTGGCCCACCGCATCAAACACATGAACCCACGCGCGCCGCAACAGGCAGTGCATTTTGGCGAGGTGCCGATTGCTTCGGTGTTCGACCTCAAAGGTTTCAACCTCAATGCCAAACTGGACATCGACCCTGATTTTTTGAACGCGGACCACCACGCCCACGATCACCATCATGACCATGAGCATAGCGAGCACTGCGACCACCCCAGCCACGCCCATCACCATGTCCACGACGACGACGTGAAGTCCTTCGTCTTTCGCGCTGAAAAACCCTTCAACCCGGCCAAGTTGGAAGACTTTTTGGGTGCCATCGTCCAGGTCTATGGCCCCAAAATGCTGCGTTACAAAGGCGTGCTCAACATGAAGGGCAGTGCTCGCAAGGTGATTTTTCAGGGCGTGCACCAACTCATGGGCAGCGACCTGGGCCCGGCCTGGGCGGCAGGCGAAAAGCGCCTGAGCAAAATGGTGTTCATTGGCATTGACCTGCCCAAAGACATTCTTCAAGACGGGCTGCAAAACTGCCTTGAATAACGCTAGGGCCCCAGGGTTTTACCTGGGAAACAAAATTAGCCGCCCCTTCGCAATGAACGTGGCTACAATCCGCCCCGCCCAAGCCAGCCCTGCGCGCCCAAACCGGGTGCAGGTTCAAGTGCTTGACAAAAATCAACGCGGTTGAGACAAAGTTCAGACAGCGGCAGCCCAGCGTTGCGAGGAGACTTTCGTGAGCAAAACACCGGCGAAGAAGACAAACAAAGTTGCGGGTAAACCTGTGCCCAAAAGTGCTGCAGCAAAAAGCAGTGCCGCCAAAAAGGTAAGCAAAGTCACCAAGCAGCCACCCGCCAAACCGCCCGTCAAACAGGTTGCCAGCAAAACGGCTGCCAAACCTACTGCCAAAAAAGTCGTGGCTAAGAAGCCAACGACCAAAACCGTGACCAAGCCCTCCGCCAAGTCCAAAGCGCCCGTCGTCAAGAAATCAGCCCCAGCCCCAAAGAAGCTGACCCAACCCGTGGCCAAAGTCGAAAAATCCGCGACCAAACCGACCCCAGCCCCCGAAAAGAAAAAGCCCCCGGTGACCGCACCCAAGCACAATCCGTCCCAAGCCGCTGCAGCGGTGGCCATGCCTGCCACGGCTTCTCCAGCCGCAGCAAGCACACCAGCCCCAACCCGCCGTGGTGGCAAGGTGGTTGCGCCGCCACCCGCTCAAGCACCTTTGCCATTGCCAACCTCCCGTTTTGCCGACCGTTTTGCCCCGCCTCGGCCGCCCACCAGACAAATGAACAACCTCGGACTGGACGCACCCAAACCCACCCAAATCGCCGACCCCAAACTCGTCAACGCCTGGAAAACCAAGGCCGGCAAAGACTTGACCGATGCCGAAGTGTTGGCGATGCCGGAGAAGGAATACATGAACGAAAAGCAGTTGGAGTTTTTCCGCGCCCGACTGCAAGCGCTCAAAGACGACCTGCTCAGCAATGCCGGGGAAACCACCGAACACCTGCGCGAAGACACCTCCATCGTGCCCGACCCCGCTGACCGTGCCACGATTGAAGAAGAACACGCCTTGGAATTGCGTACCCGCGACCGCGAGCGCAAACTGCTGAAGAAAATTTCCCAGTCGTTGATCCGAATTGATGCGGGCGACTATGGTTTTTGCGACGAAACCGGGGAGCCCATCGGCTTAGGCCGCTTGATTGCCCGTCCGACAGCTACACTGTCCCTGGAAGCACAACAGCGACGCGAGTTAAAGCAGAAAATGTTCGGCGACTAAGCTCGCCTTTCACCCGTCAACCTGACACCCTCCATGGCGGATCCCAAAGACACCAGCAGTTTCTTCCGTAAGGTTGTCAAGTTCGTGGCCAACCCGTCCACGGAATGGAACGAGCTTGACAGTGCCGTGGGGACGCGCGAGTCCGAGTTCGCCAAACACGAGCTCAAAGCCATGATTGAGCGCAAGCGGCGCAACGATTTCGTGCGCAAGCGCGAGTTCGACATGCTGCGCAAAGTGCGCCGCGAGGGGTTGAGTGGCGACCAATTGGCGGCCCTCGGTGGGTCGTCCAGGCTAGACGACTCCGAGGTGCGCGCCGAGAGCGGGGCCAAGCCAGACAGCGGTGTCAAAGCCAAAATCGACGAAATTGAGCAACAAATGGTGGGCGACAACCAGCTCAGTTCACGACGCCGCACCCCTGAGTTCTACAACGCACCCACGCAGCCCGCGCCACTGGACACCACAGCCGCTGGCAAACCACCTGCAGCAAGGGCGGCACCGCGCCCCGAAGCCACCGCCACCGATGCACCGCCACCCAACCAAAGTGGCGCCGCACCGTCAGCCGCGCCCATGCACGGCTTTGCCATGGACACGGCCAACGCCTCGTTTGCCAACCCGCTGGCCATGGAAGTCAGCGAGGTGGTGCACGACCCTGAGCTCGACGAAGCGGTGATTTCTTTTGCCAATGCCGACTTTGAAAGCTGCGAGCAGTCGCTCAACACCTTGATCGAAGGTCAGGGCCGCCGTGTAGACCACGCGGAAACCTGGCTGGTGTTGTTTGACTTGTACCGTGCCATAGGCCAACAGCCCAAATTCGACAGCCTGGCCATGGACTATGTGCAACGCTTCGGTTGGTCGCCACCGCAGTGGTTCTCCATGCCCAAACTGGTGGCCGACACCGCAGCTTCGCCATCGGACGCCGCCAAAGCCAGCGCCTCCGCGAGCAGCCAAGTGGGTTGGGCCAGCCCCGAGCACATGGACGCCGAAGCGGTGAACAAACTGCGTTCACAGTCCCTGCAAATGCCACTGCCCTGGGTGTTCGACTGGAGCGCACTCAAAAGCCTGGACGTGGAAGCCAGCGTGCTGATGAGCGATTTGTTCCGCAGTTGGATGCCGCAAAAACTCGATCTGCGCTGGCTCGGTGGCGACCGCCTCTTCAGTGTGCTGCAAGAAGCCGCCCCCACCGGGGTGCGTGATGCCGACCCCGCCTACTGGCAGTTGCGCCTGGACGCCCTGCGCATGGCCAACCGCGCCGACCAATTCGACGAAGCCGCCATCGACTACTGCGTGACCTACGAGGTCTCTCCCCCTTCGTGGGAGCCCACCGTCTGCAAAGTTCGCATCAGTGGCACGGGGCCCAGCACCAACTCGCCGTCCATGTCGTTGGTGAGCGCGGTGTCCACCAGTTTTGTCGAGTCGCAAATTTTGGAAGACCACGACATGGTGCAGGTGGCCAGCATGGAGTTGTCCGGCCAATTGGTGGGCGACATTGACAAAATTCTCGCCCGCTTGACAGCCAAACTGGGCTCGGCCAGTGTGGTCAATGTGTCGTGCAGCAAACTCATTCGGGTGGACTTCATTGCAGCGGGTGACTTGCTGAACTGGGTGCTGGCCCGCCGCAGCGAGAACCGCGCCATCACCTTCACCGACACCCACCGCCTGGTGGCCTTGTTCTTTGGTGCCATGGGCATCAATGAACATTCCGAGGTCAAAGTTCACACCGTTTAATTTGTGACTGCGGACTTGAAGTTCGCTTGTTCGACGTCACCTGCACCCGATGGATCAATTTCACGGCACCACCATCGTCAGCGCGCGGCGCGGCAAACAGGTGGCCTTGGGCGGCGACGGTCAAGTCACGCTGGGCCACATCATCATCAAGTCCAGCGCACGTAAGGTGCGCAAACTGCACCGAGACCAGGTTCTCGCCGGGTTCGCCGGAGCCACGGCAGACGCCTTCACCCTGTTTGAACGCTTTGAAGCCAAGCTGGAAAAACACCAAGGCCATTTGGTGCGAGCGGCCATTGAGCTGACCAAGGACTGGCGCACCGACCGCGTGCTGCGCCGCTTGGAAGCCATGCTGGCCGTGGCCGATGCCGAAGCCTCCCTCATCATCACCGGCAACGGCGATGTGCTGGAGCCTGAAAAAGGCATCATCGCCATCGGCTCGGGCGGCGCTTACGCCCAAGCCGCCGCACGTGCTTTGCTCGACCACACCCAGATGACGCCTGCAGAGGTCGTCAAAAAGTCATTGGAAATAGCGGGTGACATTTGCGTGTACACCAACCAGAGCCACATCATTGAGGTGCTGGAATGAGCTCCATGACACCCCAGGAAATCGTCTCCGAGTTGGATCGCCACATCGTCGGCCAGGCCGCCGCTAAACGTGCCGTGGCCATCGCCCTTCGCAACCGCTGGCGTCGCCAGCAAGTGGACGCTAGCTTACGCGGCGAAATCACCCCCAAGAACATTTTGATGATAGGCCCCACCGGTGTGGGCAAAACCGAAATTGCGCGCCGCCTGGCCAAGTTGGCCGATGCGCCCTTCATCAAAGTGGAAGCCACCAAATTCACCGAAGTGGGTTATGTGGGCAAGGACGTGGACACCATCATCCGCGACCTGGTGGACATGGCCGTGAAACAAGCCCGCGAAGCCGCCATGAAACGCCACCGCAGCCTGGCCGAAGACGCCGCCGAAGACCGCGTGCTCGACATCTTGGTGCCGCCGCCCCGCTCTGACTTTGGTTTGAATGGTGAAAGCGGCGAAAACACCGCCCGCCAAGTCATGCGCAAACGCCTGCGAGAAGGACTGCTCGCCGACAAAGAAATTGAGATCGACCTGGCCGAATCCAAAGCTCAGCTCGAGATCATGACCCCACCCGGCATGGACGAAATGGCCGAGCAGCTCAAAGGCATGTTCGCCAACCTGGGCGCAAACAAACGCAAAACCCGCAAACTGAAAATTGCCGAGGCGCTGAAATTGCTGGTGGACGAAGAAGCCGCCAAGCTCGTGAATGAAGACGACATTCGCAGCAGCGCCCTGCTGCACACCGAACAAAACGGCATTGTCTTCATCGACGAGATCGACAAAGTGGCCTCTCGCAGCAGCGAAGGCGGCGGCAGCGGCGCCGAGGTGTCACGCCAAGGCGTGCAGCGCGACCTGCTGCCCTTGGTGGAAGGCACCACGGTCAACACCAAATACGGCATGGTCAAAACCGACCACATCTTGTTCATTGCCTCGGGCGCATTTCACCTGGCCAAACCGAGTGATTTGATTCCCGAGTTGCAAGGCCGTTTCCCGATTCGTGTGGAATTGAACTCACTGAGTGTGGACGACTTCGAGGCCATCCTCACCAGCACCCACGCCAGTTTGGTCAAACAGTACCAAGCCTTGCTGTCCACCGAAGGTGTGCTCTTAGAAATCAAACCCGACGCCATCCGCCGCCTGGCCCAAATGGCCTTTGAAGTGAACGAACGCACCGAAAACATCGGCGCCCGCCGGTTGGCTACGGTGATGGAGCGGTTACTCGACGACGTGAGTTTCAACGCACCGAATTTAAGCGGTCAAACCGTGAGCCTGGATGCGGAAGCGGTGAATGCCAAGTTGGCGGATTTGGCGAAGAATGAGGATTTGTCACGGTATATCTTGTGAGATGCCGAAGGATTTGACGCTTTGAGGGCTGGGGGATGGGATGAATGCTAGTTTTTTCGACGTGATACTTTGCCCCAAAACAGTTCATAGACTGCCGACTGGGCACTGGTAGCCTACCTTGGTGCTCCGCTTGACTGAAAGATTAAGCCGCACCGAGAAGCCTCGAAAATAGTCTGTTCAGAGCGCTAGATGGCGTTGGTGCTACATGGCGATTTGGATGCTCGGACGCCGGGGTACTCATAAACACACCATCGTGAACATGGCCAAGACCGGGAGGGCATTGCGGTGCCCCGATTTGCACAGCGGCACCAAACGACTGCCCCTCAATCCAGCCATGAACGACCAATTGATTCCTTGAACCATCGAGCTCGGCGCCAGATATGCGCCCTCGGAGTGGGCCGTGATATGAATAAACGGAAGACGTTGCGTAGTCAAAGACAATCACGTCCGAGTCATCCCAAAGCAGCAGGAACTTGGCTGAGTCGTCAAAGGCGACATGGCCGCCCATGAAATAGAAGTGTTCGATACCTGATATAGGTGGATGGACGGTCAATCGCTCCGGGAACGCTCCCATTCGGTACTCGCGGAGGTACTCGGACTTCACCGTGCAGCGCCCGTCGGCGGAGGAGGCGTGGTGATGCGTGGCTTGAGTGTCAGATCCAACATTCATAGATTTCCCCAGCTTTGCAAGATTAAAGCCCTACAAAAAACCCACTCGCTTCAGCCATGCAAAGACCTGATCGCCATCTCTGGCGCGGCTGACACGATCTTGAGTAATGCGGCGGCTGGGCCGGTGGGGTGGCGTCGGTGCTGCTCCCAGTTCTGTAGCGTCTTGACGCTCACTCGCATGAGTTTGGCGAAGTCGCTTTGCGACAGGCCCGTTTGTTCGCGCACCGCTTTGGCATCAGGCGCAGAAAGCTCAAAGCGCCTGGATGGTTTCGCTTGGCCTTTGTTGATGGCTTGGGCCTGTTTCAAACTGCCCACCAGTTCTTCAAACAATGTTTTGTCCATGTTCATAACTCCTTGACGAGCTCGCGCAAGATAGCCGTTTCCTTATCGCTCAGGTTGTCCTTCTTGGACTTGGGGTAGACCAACAGCATGTAAATCTGCTGGTTCTCTTTGATCCAGTAGTAAATGGCGCGTACACCTCCGCTCTTGCCTGTGCCTTGTCCCGCGTGCCGCACCTTGCGAATGCCACCGCCGCCTTTGATGAGATCGCCACGCTCAGGGTCTTCAAGCAGCGCGTTCTGAAGCTGGCGGTACTGCTCGTCACTGAGCAATTCCAGCACTTGGCGGGTGAAGATGGGCGTTTCGATGAATTCCACGGAATGATTCTATACGCCAATGGCGTATTTTTGACATAGGGAAACGCTGAACAACCCCGCGAAACGAGTGCGCGTGTGAGCTGTGCTGCTGGTTCAGTGATTTGAGGGTGATGTTTCATCGTTTTGTGCGCTCTTTGGCGCATGTTTGAAGCCCTTCTGGGGGCTCGTGGCGCTTT
>JBJTHI010000132.1:0-21397 GCA_046094425.1 Burkholderiales bacterium
ACTCGGTCACCCTCATGCAGTTGCGCTTCACTTCACTCGCTGTGACCAGCTCGTGGCGGGACTTGCACCCGCAGGAGTGCGCCCATGCTGGGCGCACAAAACAAAACCCACCAAACGCTGGGTTTGGTGGGTTGTTGCAGCGTGTTCCCGCAAGTTACTTCTTGCGGTACTTGCGCAGCGCGGCGATCTGCGCGGCCAGGGCCACGAGTTCGTTTTGGGCTTTGGCCAAGTCGATGTCGCTCTTGGCGTTTTTGAGGGCTTCTTCGGCCAGCTTCTTGGCTTCAGAGGCTTTGGCTTCGTCCAGGTCTTTGCCGCGAATGGCGGTGTCGGCCAGCACGGTGACGGTGCCGGGTTGCACTTCCAAAATGCCGCCCGCCACAAAAACAAACTCTTCTTCGCCGGTGTCAGCACGCTCAATGCGCACCGCGCCGGGTTTGATGCGGGTGATCAAAGGGGTGTGGCGGGGCAAGATGCCCAGCTCGCCACCTTCGCCGGGCAGGGCAACAAACTTGGCTTCACCGGAAAAGATGGATTCTTCGGCGGAGACAACATCAACGTGAATGGTGGCCATACTGATCTCGCTAAACGTGTGAAGAAAGCTGCAAGCAGGTCATCGTCGGGACGGGCATTCGGTGCACCGTCCCACGAAGTCGCTTATTGCATCTTCTTGGCTTTCTCGAATGCCTCATCAATAGTCCCGACCATGTAGAACGCTTGCTCAGGCAGGCTGTCGCACTCGCCGTTCACAATCATCTTGAAGCCACGGATGGTTTCTTTCAGGGGCACGTATTTGCCAGGCGAGCCGGTGAACACTTCGGCGACGTGGAAAGGCTGGGAGAGGAAGCGCTGAATCTTACGGGCACGGGCCACGGCCAGCTTGTCTTCAGGGGCCAACTCGTCCATGCCCAAAATCGCAATGATGTCGCGCAGTTCTTTGTAGCGCTGCAGCGTGCCTTGCACCGCGCGGGCCACGTTGTAGTGCTCTTCGCCCACCACGTTGGGGTCGAGCTGGCGGCTGGTGGAATCCAGGGGGTCCACGGCGGGGTAAATGCCCAAAGCCGCGATGTCACGCGACAGCACCACGGTGGAGTCCAAGTGGGCGAAGGTGGTGGCGGGGGACGGGTCGGTCAAGTCGTCCGCAGGCACGTAAACGGCCTGGATGGAGGTGATGGAGCCGACTTTGGTGGACGTGATGCGCTCTTGCAAGCGGCCCATTTCTTCGGCCAGCGTCGGCTGGTAACCCACCGCGGAAGGCATACGGCCCAACAGCGCGGACACTTCGGTACCGGCCAAGGTGTAGCGGTAAATGTTGTCCACGAAGAACAGCACGTCACGGCCTTCGTCACGGAAGGATTCGGCAATGGTCAGCCCTGTGAGCGCCACGCGCAAACGGTTGCCGGGAGGCTCGTTCATCTGGCCGTACACCATGGCCACTTTGGAGTCTTCCAGCTTCTCCAGATTCACCACGCCGGAGTCGGCCATCTCGTGATAGAAGTCGTTGCCCTCACGGGTGCGTTCACCCACGCCAGCAAACACCGACAAACCGCTGTGCGCTTTGGCGATGTTGTTGATGAGTTCCATCATGTTCACGGTTTTGCCCACACCGGCACCACCGAACAAGCCCACCTTGCCGCCTTTGGCGAAGGGGCAAACCAAGTCAATCACCTTGATGCCGGTTTCCAGCAAGTCTTGCGAAGGGCTGAGTTCGTCGTATGCAGGCGGCTTGCGGTGGATGGAGGCCGTGAGTTCTTGGCTCACTGGGCCACGCTCGTCAATCGGCGTACCGAGCACATCCATGATGCGGCCCAAGGTAGCGCGGCCTACAGGCACAGAAATAGGGTTGCCGGTGTTGGTGACCGTGAGGCCACGGCGCAGGCCGTCAGACGAACCCAGGGCAATCGTGCGCACCACGCCGTCACCCAATTGCTGCTGCACTTCAAGCGTGAGCTCGCTGCCGCTCATTTTCAAGGCGTCGTACACCTTGGGCATGGCGTTGCGGGGGAATTCCACGTCGACCACAGCGCCGATGCACTGGACGATTTTGCCTTCGGCTTGAGTCGCTGTTGCTGCGTTCATCGTTTTTCCTTTAGATCAAAATTTTTTGATTGCGAAGTGGCGCGCCGCTTAGACGGCTGCCGCTCCGGCCACGATTTCGGAGAGTTCTTTAGTGATGGCTGCTTGGCGGGTTTTGTTGTAAACCAGCTTCAACTCGGCAATCACATTGCCCGCGTTGTCGGTGGCCGACTTCATCGCCACCATACGCGCCGACTGCTCAGAGGCCATGTTCTCGGCCACCGCTTGGTAAATCAAAGCCTCGGTGTAACGCACCAGCAGCTCGTTGATCACGCTGGGCGCATCGGGCTCGTAGATGTAGTCCCAGCCGTGGTTGCCGCTGCTTTGGGCGGCTTCAGCGACCATGGTCTCAGCCGACAAGGGCAGTAGTTGCTGCACCACCGGCTCTTGTTTCATGGTGTTGATGAAACGGGTGTAGCAGATGTAAACCGCGCTGAGTTTGCCCTCAGAGTAAGCATCCAGCAGCACCTTGACGGGGCCAATCAACTTGTCCAAATGCGGCTTGTCACCCAACTGAGTCACATGCGACACAACCTGGGCGCCAATGCGGTTGAGAAATCCAAAACCTTTGTTGCCGATGGCCACGGCTTGCGCTTTATGGCCTGCTGCTTCGAGCTCTTTGAGCTTGAGCGTGAGGGCGCGCAGCACGTTGGTATTCAAACCACCGCACAGCCCTTTGTCGGTGGTGACCACGATGAAACCCGCCGTTTTCACACCTTCATGTTGGACCATGAAGGGGTGTTTGTACTCAGGCGTGGCCTGCGACAAATTCGCTGCCAGGTTGCGGATTTTTTCGGCGTAAGGGCGGGCTGCACGCATCCGATCCTGCGCCTTGCGCATTTTGGATGCGGCGACCATTTCCATGGCCTTGGTGATCTTTTTCGTGTTCTCAACACTTTTGATCTTGCCGCGTATTTCTTTTCCTGCTGCCATGAGGAGGCTCCTGTTTGAAGTCCTTAGGCTTTAGGCGAACGATTTTTTGAACGCGGCGACGGCACCCGACAACTCGCTCTCGGAGTCTTTGTCCAGCACCTTGCTGTCTTCAATTTTCTTGAGCAAACCAGCGTGGCTGGTTTTCAGGAACTGGTGCAGGCCGTGCTCGAAAGCCAACACCTTTTTCACGTCCACATCGTCCATGAAACCTTTGTTCACGGCGAAGAGGGTGGCACCCATCAGGCTGATGGACAGGGGCGAGTATTGCGACTGCTTGAGCAACTCGGTCACGCGCGCACCACGATCGAGCTGCTTGCGGGTGGCTTCGTCCAGGTCAGACGCGAACTGTGCAAACGCGGCCAATTCGCGGTACTGCGCCAAGTCGGTACGGATACCGCCAGACAAGCCCTTGACCACTTTGGTTTGGGCCGCTCCACCCACACGCGAGACCGAGATACCGGCGTTGATCGCGGGGCGGATACCGGCGTTGAACAGCGAGGTTTCCAAGAAGATTTGACCGTCGGTGATCGAGATCACGTTGGTGGGCACGAAGGCCGACACGTCACCCGCTTGGGTTTCAATGATGGGCAGGGCGGTGAGTGAACCGGTTTTGCCTTTGACGGCACCTTTGGTGAAGGCTTCCACATAGTCGGCGTTCACGCGGGCGGCGCGCTCCAAGAGGCGGCTGTGCAGATAAAACACATCGCCAGGGTAGGCTTCGCGGCCGGGTGGGCGGCGCAGCAGCAGGGACACTTGGCGGTAGGCCACGGCTTGTTTGGACAAGTCGTCATAAACAATCAGCGCATCTTCACCACGATCGCGGAAGTATTCGCCCATGGTGCAGCCGGAGTAGGCCGACACGAACTGCATGGCCGCCGATTCAGCCGCCGAGGCCGCCACGACAATGGTGTATTCCATCGCGCCGTTGGCTTCCAACGCACGCACCACGTTTTTGATCGACGACGCCTTCTGACCAATGGCGACGTAGATGCAGGTCATGTTCTGACCTTTTTGGTTGATGATGGCATCAATCGCCACGGCGGTTTTACCGGTCTGGCGGTCGCCAATGATCAGTTCGCGTTGACCACGACCAATCGGCACCATGGAGTCAATGGACTTCAGGCCGGTTTGCATCGGCTGATCCACCGATTTACGTGCAATCACGCCCGGTGCGATTTTTTCGATGGGCATGGACAACTTGGCGTTGACCGGGCCCTTGCCGTCAATCGGTTGACCCAAGGCATTGACCACGCGGCCTTTGAGCTCGGGGCCCACGGGCACTTCCAAAATGCGGCCGGTGCACTTGACGGTGTCACCTTCAGAGATGTGTTCGTACTCGCCCAAAATCACAGCGCCCACGGAGTCACGCTCCAAGTTCAGCGCCAGGCCGAAGGTGGGGGTGCCGTCTGCCGTGGCAGGGAACTCCAACATTTCGCCTTGCATGGCGTCAGACAGGCCGTGCACACGCACGATGCCGTCGGTCACCGACACCACAGTGCCTTGGTTGCGAATGTTGGCCTCAACACCCAGGCCCTCAATGCGGCTCTTGATGAGCTCGGAAATTTCTGCGGGATTCAATTGCATTTCATCTCTCCGTTTTTGGGGCACCTTGTGGGCACCACCGGAAGGCCCAAGGGCCGACGCTCCATACAGGGGGTGGTGACGACTTAAGACGTCAGCGCCACTTTCATTTGTTCAAGACGGGCCTTCACCGAGGTGTCGAGCACTTCATCGCCCACCACCACACGCACACCGCCAATCAGCTCGGGCTCCACTTTCACGGTGGCGTTGAGCTTGCGGCCAAAACGTTTCTCCAAGGTTTGAACCAAGTCGGCCAGTTGCGCATCACCAATCGGGAAGGCGCTGTGAACCACGGCGTCGAAGGAACCGGCATGCTGGTTCACCAACGCCTGGAACTGAGCGGCCATTTCGGGCACCACGCTCAGGCGGCCGTTGTCGATCACAGTACGCACGAGGTTCACGATGGGCTGCGACAGCGGCAGACCGACCGTGTCTTTCACGACATTCAGCACCTGCTCAGCCGTGGTTTTGGGGTTGTCTGCAAACTGGCGCAACTGTTCATTGGCCGTGACCACACCGAGGGCGCGGACTTGCTCACCGAGGGCTTTCAAGTCGCCTTTGACGGCGACTTGAAACAGTGCTTCGGCATAAGGGCGTGCGAGGGTAGCGAGTTCAGCCATAAATCAAAGCTCGGTTTTCAGGCGGGTCAAAAGCTCGGCGTGAACACCGGCATTGACTTCGCGCTTCAAGATTTGCTCAGCCCCTTTCACCGCCAGCGCGGCCACTTGGTCGCGCAGGGTTTCACGGGCTTTCACGGCTTCTTGTTCGGCTTCGGCTTTGGCCGCCGCAATGATCTTGGAGCCTTCTTCATGGGCGCGGCCCTTGGCTTCTTCGATCATGGACTGGGCACGGCGCTCGGCATCAGCCAAACGCTGGGCAGCGTCATTGCCTGCCAAGGCCAGTTGCTCCTGCACTTTTTTATTGGCACTGGCCAACTCAGCTTTGGCTTTGTCGGCTGCAGACAGGCCCGCAGCAATCTTGTCGGCGCGCTCGTCCAGCGCCTTCACGATGGGGGGCCACACAAACTTCATCGTGAACCAGACCAAGATCAGGAACACGATCAATTGTGCGATCAGCGTAGCGTTGATGCTCACGTTGTTGCCTTTGAATTGAAAGGTGACACAAGCGCAGCGCGGGGCCTCACGCGGCCCGCGCTGCAAACGGCGAATTACTTAGGCAGGTTGGCGATTTGGGCCAAGAAGGGGTTGGCCGTGGCGAACCACAGGGCAATACCGGTGCCGATAATGAAAGCCGCGTCAATCAGACCTGCCAACAAGAACATTTTGGTTTGCAATTCGTTCATGAGTTCAGGTTGACGGGCAGCCGACTCCAGGTACTTGCTGCCCATGATGCCGATACCGATACAAGCGCCAACGGCACCCAGGCCAATGATCAAACCAGCAGCGAGGGCAACAAAGCTAATGACTTCCATGGTGTTTCCTTAGAGGTTTTAGAGAGAGAAAAAAGTACCGCGAACAAAAACAAAAATCAGTGTGCGTCGTGTGCTTGACCGATGTAAACCAAGGTCAGCATCATGAACACAAAGGCTTGCAAGGTGATGATCAGGATGTGAAAGATCGCCCAGACCGAACCTGCAATGATGTGGCCCAAGAACAGGGCAATGCCCGTGCCCGAGAGCGCCCATGCGCCGCCCATCAAAGCGATCAACATGAAAATCAATTCGCCCGCATACATGTTGCCGAACAGTCGCATGCCATGCGACACCGTCTTGGCAACGAACTCAATGATTTGCATCAGGAAGTTCACGGGGTAGAGGAACCATTTGTCGCCAAAAGGCGCTGAGAAGAGTTCGTGAATCCAGCCGCCCAGGCCTTTGATTTTCACGTTGTAGGCCAAGCAGACGAGCAACACACCGACGGACAGACCCATGGTGATGGACAGGTCCGCCGTGGGCACCACGCGCATATAGTCTTTGAAACCCAAGGCAGGGCCCACGCTGTGCCAAATGGCAGGCAACAAATCGACGGGCAGCAAGTCCATGGCGTTCATCAGGAAAATCCAGACGAACACAGTGAGGGCCAAGGGGGCAACGAGCTTGCGGCTGGTGGCGTTGTGAACAATGCCTTTGGCTTGCGAGTCCACCATTTCCACCAAGATTTCAACGGCGGCCTGGAAACGGCCCGGGCGACCCGAGGTGGCTTTGCGTGCAGCCAGCCACAACAACCAGCAACCCAAGATGCCGAGAGTGACCGAGAAAAACACCGAGTCTGTGTTGATGACCGAAAAATCGACCACCGCCGTTTGTTTTTTATTCTGCAAATGCTGCAGGTGATGAACGATGTACTCGCCCGCCGTGGGGGCGTGCGTCTGTGCAGCTTGCGTTGCTTGGCCTTCAGCGGACATATTTAATAACGCCTCGTTGTTCTCACGTTTTTTTCACCGACCCGCGCCACAGCAGCGCCAGCCAATTCACCTTCATGCACACCACCATGGTCAGCAACAACGCTGGCCAGCTCAGGTGGGGCACCACCTTGGCTGCAATCACCAACATGGCGATGGCAACCCCTATCTTTAACATTTCCCAGAACATGAACCCCATGGCCGCAGCCACCGGGGTGCTTGTTCCTCGCGTCATGCCACGCGCCAACAGGCAGCTTGGCAGCACCACCGCAGCAGCGCCGTACAGCGCCGACCAGGCCGCGCTGGCTTGACTCGAAAAAACCCAAAAACACGCTGTACACAACAAACCCACCAGCGCCTGCATGGCCACCACGCGCCACACCGATACCTGGCCCAACGACTCTCTTAACGCCCGCGCTTGTTCAGCGGTGAGCGGTTTCAAGTTCTGCGGGTTGTTGTGCCGGTCGCTGTCATCCCATGCGTTTTTCGATGCATCACGGCCGAGGGAGTCGTTCATGGTGTCATCTAGTCGTCACGGGCCAAGCTGCGATCAGCAAAGCCTCGGGATTATACGTGGTAACCCGATGTGTTCAAGTGCATGCGCATGTGAATGCTGCCCATCCAGGGCGTGGCGGCCATGCCAATCTGACATGCCCACATAGACATAGGGTTTTGCGCGGCACTATTCAATAAAGACGTTGGCGGGTTGCCCCGCCACGTCCACTCGCAATGAAAGCACACACCCCGCATGGGGTTGTTCGGCCAATTCCTCAGCTGGCCGGCCCTCACGGGCGGTGGTGATGTAAAGCGTTTTCAGGTCGGCCCCGCCAAAACACGGCATGGTCGGGCAGCGCACGGGCAGGCGCACTTCGCGCAGCACCTGGCCTTGTGGCGAGAGGCGCAACAAACGTTGCCCCTCAAACAGCGCCACCCAGTAACAACCCTCGGCATCCATCGCCGCGCCATCGGGACGGCCGCCGTAGTCGGCCAAGGCTTGGCTTGTTTGTTTGACGGGGAAAGTCGCAAATACGCGGCGCTGGCTGGTTGCGCCTGTTGGCGGATCAAAGTCCAGCGTGTAAACCGTATGGGCTTTGGTGTCGCTCCAGTACAGGGTGCGGCCATGGGGGCTCCAGGCCAAACCATTGGAGGTGGTGATGCCGCCTTCGCGTTTTATCAACTGACCTTGGCTATAGCAATACAAATGGGCCAGTGGCGGGTCGCGCGGCTCGTAAATGGTGCCGACCCAGAAGCGGCCTTGCGGGTCGCATTTGCCGTCGTTGAAACGCTCCTGGCTGGGATCGTAGGGCGGTGGTGCGAGCAAGGTGCGTTCGCCGGTATGGGGGTCAAAGCGCCACAGGCCATCGCGCATGGCCAGTAACAGCCCGCCTCCCTGCATCGGCGCGCAGCAGGCCACGTCGGTTTCAAGCTGCCAAAAACGGGTGGCCCCTGTGGCTGGATCCAGGCGGTGTAGGCGAAACGCTGGAATATCGCACCAATACAGCACTTGCTCGGTGGGGTGCCAAAGCGGCGACTCGCCCAGGCGATTGGGTTCGGCGACAGCAACCTGGATGGTCTGGGGGCTGTTATCCATGTCTGAACTCAATAACGCGACAAGCCATCACTCAAATCGGCTTTGAGGTAGTGCGCGCCAGGAATTGGATTGAAGTAGTAGGGCGGAATTTCTTCAAAGCCCAAGCTGGCATAGAGCTCACGCGCGGCTTCCATGTCGTCCAAGGTGTCCAGCAACACCGTGGAGTAACCCGTTTGCGCGGCTTGGTCGAGCAGCGCTTCTGCAAGCAGTCGCCCCAAGCCAAAACGGCGAAAGGCGGGTCGCACATACAGGCGCTTCATTTCGCAGGCATCGGCATAGTCGGAGTCAGGAAAGGGCCGGTAGGCACCGCAACCTGCCACTTGTCCATCCACCCAAGCGAGCAACAAGTGGCCGCTGGGCGCGGCGTAGTCGCCAGGCAAGCCAGCAAGCTCGGCTTCAAAGTTTTGAAAACACAAGTCCACACCCAAACTAAGCGCGTACTCGCGGAAAATTTCGCGTGTGGCGACGAGCAGCTCTGCGCTGTTTGGAACCAGCAATTGAATGGAGGGTTGATCGCTCATTGCGTGGGTAGCTTATCCCGCCACTTGCTCCAAGCCGACCAACCAGGCCACGCCATACGCACAAAGCGCGAACAGCAGTACGGCCAGCAAACGCTTGCGCCATGAATCGTTGGACGCAGGCACCTCGGCGCTCAAGACTTTGTCACCGTGCAGCATGGGGGAGACCAGGTTTTGCTTCTTCTTGAAGTAATACACGGCGATGGCCAGTACATGCAAGGCCACCAAGGCGAGGATGATCCATTGGCCCCAATTGCGGTGCCAACTGGTGGCCAGGCTGCTGACGCTGCCCGAGACAAAACGAATCAACGGCCCGGTATTGGCAATCTCGTCGTCTGCCACCAAGCCCGTCGCCACTTGCGCCAACAAAATCGCCAGCAATCCGAATACGGAGAACGCACCCAAGGGGTTGTGTCCCACATCCCATAACGACTGCGCAGGTCGTTCGCCCTTGAGGTAACGCAACACGGTTTGCGGTGAATAAATAAAACTCACAAACCGCGACCAGCGCCCGCCGACCACACCCCACAGCAATCGAAACGCAAGCAAGGTCAGCACCACATAACCCAGCCGGAAATGCCACACCATGGCGTTGCCGCCGATCTTGGCCGTTACCACCGAACCAATCACACAGGCGGCCAGCAGCCAGTGGAACAAGCGGGTGGGCAAGTCCCAAACGCGAACAAGGGAGGTGGTGCTCATCAAAGACTCCCGGTGAGGTGGGGCATGACGCGCTACTTTAGCGGCATAACGCCAAGCTCAAACGCCGCCTAAACGCCACGCGAGCGGTCCGCTTTGAACTGGGCCACAAACGCCGCAAACCGCCCTTCGTCCAGCGACTCACGCACTTCGCGCATCAAGTTCACGTAGTAGTGCAGGTTATGAATGCTGGCCAGCATGGGGCCGAGCATTTCGCCGCAGCGGTCTAAGTGGTGTAAATAGGCGCGCGAGAAATTCTTGCAGGTGTAGCACGTGCAGGTTTCGTCCACGGGTCGCTCGTCGGTTTTGTGGCGGGCGTTGCGCAGCTTCAAGTCGCCAAAGCGGGTGAACAAATGGCCGTTGCGGGCGTTGCGGGTGGGCATGACGCAATCAAACATATCCACGCCTTGCGCCACCCCCTCCACCAAATCTTCCGGCGTGCCCACGCCCATCAGGTACCGCGGCTTGTGGGCCGGCAGGCGGTGCGGTGTGTGCGCCATGATGCGCAGCATTTCTTCTTTGGGTTCGCCCACACTCACGCCGCCCACGGCGTAACCGGGCAAGTCCAACTCCACCAAAGCATCGAGCGACTCTTGGCGCAAGTGCTCGAACATGCCGCCTTGCACAATGCCGAAGAGAGCATTAGGGTTTTCTAAACGTTGGTGCTCCGCGAGGCAACGCTTGGCCCAGCGCAAACTCAGCTCCATCGACACCCGCGCTTCTACCTCGGTGGTGAAGTGGCCCTTGGTTTCGTAAGGTGTGCATTCGTCGAACTGCATCACGATGTCGCTGTTCAGCACATGCTGAATTTGCATGCTGACTTCGGGCGTGAGAAAAAGTTTGTCGCCATTCACGGGGGACGCGAACTTCACGCCTTCTTCGCTGATTTTGCGCATCTCCCCCAAGCTCCACACCTGAAAGCCGCCGCTGTCGGTGAGGATGGGTGCTTGCCAGCTTTCAAAACGATGCAAGCCGCCGAACTGCCGCAGCACCTCCAGCCCCGGCCGCAGCCACAAATGAAAGGTATTGCCCAAAATAATTTGCGCGTCCATCTCTTGCAGCGAACGCGGCATCACGCCTTTGACCGTGCCATAGGTGCCCACAGGCATGAAGACCGGTGTTTCCACCACGCCGTGGTTCAAGGTCAAACGGCCACGGCGCGCATGGCCTTCGGTTTTCAGTAAATCGAAATTCAGCATGGCGGGGATTGTCTCAGTGCCGCGCGGTTCAAGCTCGCTCCAACAACATGGCATCGCCATAACTGAAAAAACGGTAGCGCTGTTCAATAGCATGCTGGTACAGCGCCATGATGTGCTCGTAGCCCGCAAAGGCACTCACCAACATCATCAAGGTGCTTTTGGGCAAGTGAAAGTTGGTGAGTAGGTTGTCTACCACGCGGAACTCAAAACCCGGGGTGATGAAGATATCGGTCTCGCGGCTACCCGCTTGCAGTTCACCTGAGCGGGCGGCCGACTCCAAGGCGCGTAAGGTGGTGGTTCCCACCGCCAGCACGCGGCCCCCTTGTGCCTTGGTTTGTGCAATGGCTTGCACGGTGGCCTGCGGCACCTCAAACCATTCGCTGTGCATTTGGTGTTCAGCGATTTTGTCGACCCGCACGGGTTGAAAGGTGCCCGCACCCACATGCAGGGTAACGCTGGCGCTGCTAACCCCTTGGTTTTTTAATGCAGCAAGCACCGCCTCATCAAAGTGCAAAGCGGCGGTTGGCGCGGCCACCGCACCGGGGTGTTTGGCGAACACGGTTTGGTAGCGGCCTTCGTCCTCGGCGGAGTCCTCATGGGTGATGTAGGGCGGCAACGGCACATGGCCATGCCTGGCCAAAAGGGCGAAAGGGTCGGACGGAAACAGCAGATGAAACAGGCCACCATCGGGGCCACAGCGGCCCAGCACTTGGGCCTCGAAGCCTTGACCGGCGTCACCAAAACAAACCCTGCTCCCCGGCTTGGGGCTTTTGCTGGCGCGCAAATGGGCCCACACCTCTTGGGTGCCGGGCAATACCCGCTCCACCAAGGCCTCTACCTGGCCACCACTGTCTTTGCTGCCAAAGAGCCGGGCTTTGATGACTTGGGTGTCGTTGAACACGAGTAAGTCACCGGCACGCAGCAGACCGGGCAAGTCACGAAAGATGCGATCCGACGGTGGCTTCGATCGCCCATCGAGCAAACGCGAGCTGCTGCGCTCGGGCGCAGGGTGTTGGGCGATTAACTCGGGGGGCAGGTGGAAATCGAAGTCGCTTAATGTGAAAGAGCGGGTGAACGAGCGGGACGATTGAGCAGAGGAAGTAGACATGCCATTGAGGGCCTGACGCGACCCGTGCCAAAGGAAGTGAAGGGAAGTGCAAAAAGCAAGGGCAGAATTGTCCCATGCCCCAAGTCACGCCCACTGAGAGCCCCGCGCCGCGCAAGGAAAAATCCGCGCCGCAAAAGGCCATGGAGAAACTGGGTTTGCTGCGTGACATTGACTTGGCCTTGCACCTGCCGCTGCGTTATGAAGACGAAACCCAGCTCACCCCCGTGGCCGCCTTGCGTGATGGCGAGCAAGCCCAAGTCGAAGGCGTGGTGAGTGACAACCAAATTCAAAGCCGCCAGCGCAAACAACTCGTGGTGCAGTTGTTAGACGACGCGGGCGATGCCTTGGTGCTGCGCTTTTTGAACTTTTATGCCAGCCACCAAAAAACACTGGCCGTGGGCCAGCGCGTGCGAGTGCGCGGTGAAGTGCGCGGTGGGTTCTTGGGGCTGGAGATGGTGCACCCGCAGTTCAAAGCGGTGAATGAGGGTGCCGCCTTGGCTACGGCACTGACGCCTGTGTACCCCACCAGTGCCGCGCTGCCCCAAGCCTATTTGCGCAAGGCGGTGGCTTCTGGTGTGCAGCGTGCTGATTTGTTTGAAGTCATTCCCGCCGAACTCGTGCCCCCCGGTCTGCCGTCTTTGCGCCACAGCTTGCAGCTTTTGCATCAACCACCGGCCGATGTGCCGCTGGCGCAACTTGAAGACCGCAGCCACCCGGCGTGGTCACGTTTAAAGTTTGATGAACTGCTGGCCCAACAACTCTCGCAATTGCAAGCGCGGCGCGAGCGGGCCTTGCAACGCGCACCAGCGTTTGAGTGGGTGGCCGGTGGTCTGCATGAAAAACTACTCGCGGCCTTGCCGTTTGCACTCACGGGCGCGCAGCAGCGTGTGGTGCAAGAGATTGCCCAAGACTTGCAGCGCAGCATCCCCATGCACCGCCTGCTGCAAGGGGATGTAGGTTCGGGCAAAACCGTGGTGGCCGCTTTGAGCGCTGCCATCGCCATGGGCCAAGGCTGGCAATGCGCCTTGATGGCTCCCACGGAAATTTTGGCGGAACAACATTTCCGAAAACTCGTCACCTGGCTGGAGCCACTGGGCATCGTCACCGCTTGGCTCACCGGCAGCCGCAAAGGCAAAGGCCGCCAGCAAATGTTGGCGCGTGTTGCCAGCGGCGAAGCCAGGTTGGTGGTGGGCACACACGCGGTGATTCAAGCCGAGGTGCAGTTCGCCAAGTTGGGCCTGGCCATCATCGACGAACAACACCGTTTTGGTGTGGCACAGCGCCTGGCCTTGCGCAACAAACTGAATGAACAAAACTTAGAGCCCCACCTGCTGATGATGAGCGCCACGCCCATTCCCCGCACGCTGGCGATGACGGTGTTTGCCGACCTGGACATCAGCACGATTGACGAACTCCCACCCGGCCGCACCCCCATCGTCACCAAGGTATTCGCAGACGACAAACGGAGCGAGGTGGTGCAAAAAATCAGCCACGAAGTAGCCCAAGGGCGACAGGTGTATTGGGTCTGCCCGCTGATTGAAGAGTCAGAAAAACTGGACTTACAAAACGCCACCGAAACCCATCAACAACTCTGCCTGGCCTTGCCGAACACGATGGTGGGCCTGTTGCATGGCCGCATGCCTGCGGCCGAGAAAGCAGCAGTGATGGCCTTGTTCACCTCGGGCGAAATAGCGGTGCTAGTAAGCACCACTGTGATCGAAGTGGGCGTGGATGTGCCCAATGCCAGCCTGATGGTGATTGAACATGCCGAACGTTTTGGCCTATCACAACTGCACCAATTGCGCGGCCGCGTGGGGCGCGGCGCGAATGCGAGCGTTTGTGTGTTGCTTTACACCGGCCCCTTGAGCCCCACGGGCAAAGACCGCCTCAAGGCCATGGCACAAACCACCGATGGGTTTGAGATTGCTCGGCGAGACTTGGAGATTCGCGGCCCGGGCGAGTTCTTGGGTGCCAGGCAAAGCGGTGTGCCACTCTTGCGCTTTGCTGATTTGAGCGCAGACTTGGGGCTCGTCAAATTGGCCCGGCAAGCGGCTGAACAATTGCTCACTCACCACCCTGAGGCAGCGCAAAAGCACTTGGCCCGTTGGCGGGGGGTGAGGGCTGAGTATTTGAAGGCTTGAGCTGAAGAGCTTCAGCCACCGCGCATGTTCCACAATCAAGCTGTTCGGCAAAAGATCAACCCCACGAGGAGCCCACGATGAACTTGGTTCAACGCATCACCGACATCCTGCTCAAACCCAAAGACACCTGGCCCACCATTGCGCAAGAGCCTGCAGATGTGGCCTCTATTTACAGCCGCTACTTGGTGTTTCTGGCGGCCATTCCGGCGATTGCCGGTTTCATTGGCTTCTCCCTGGTGGGCATGAACACCTTCGGCGTGAGTTTCCGTTTGCCTATCACCACCGGGTTGGTGAACATGGTGGTGAGTTATGTGCTCTCGCTGGTGATGGTGTTTGTGCTGGCCTTGATTGTGGATGCCCTGGCGCCCAGTTTTGGTGGCAGCAAAAACCAAGTGAACGCTTTGAAGGTGGTGGCCTACAGCCTCACGGCCGCTTTGGTGGGCGGCGTTTTTTCGCTGCTGCCTGCGCTGGCGATGCTGGGCCTGTTGGCCGCGCTTTATTCTGTTTACTTGCTCTACACCGGTCTACCGGTGTTAATGAAATGTCCTCAGGACAAGTCCTTGGGCTACACCGCCGTGGTGGTGGTGTGTGGCATTGTTGCGGGGATAGCTGTGGGTGTGGTCTCGGCGCTGTTCACGCCGCATCCCGCGATGACTATGGGCCAAATCGGCGGTGCACCTGCGGGTGAAATCAGCATCAACACGCCGACGGGCACCGTCAAGCTCGACGCTCAAAAAATGAAAGATGCACAAACACGCATGGAAGACATCAGCAAACGCCTGCAAGCCGCGCAAGCCTCGGGCGACAAAGAAGCCACCGCCAAAGCCATGCGCGAGATGATGGAGGTGATGGCCGCCTCTGGTTTGGCAGGTGGCGTCAACAGCGCGGCCACGCCCGGCAAGCCCTGAACCCACCGGACACAAGCCATGACGCTCACCGAGTTGCGCTACATCGTGGCCGTGGCCCGCGAGCGGCACTTTGGCCGCGCGGCTGAGGCGTGTTTTGTGTCACAACCCACTTTGAGTGTAGCCATCAAAAAACTCGAAGAAGAGCTGGATGTGAAACTCTTCGAGCGCGGTGCCAACGAGGTGAGTGTGACGCCCTTGGGCGAAGAGATCGTGCGCCAAGCCCAGCAAGTCATCGAACAAGCGGCGGCGATCAAAGAAATTGCCAAACGCGGCAAAGACCCGGTGGCCGGGCCGCTGCGGGTGGGGGTGATTTACACCATCGGCCCCTATTTGTTGCCCGACTTGGTGAAAAACGCGATCGCCCACGTACCGCAAATGCCGCTGATCTTGCAAGAGAACTTCACCGCACGTTTGCTCGACATGCTGCGCACCGGCGAACTCGACTGCGCCATCATGGCCGAGCCCTTTCCGGACACCGGCTTGGCTGTGGCGCCGCTGTACGACGAGCCCTTCTTGGTCGCGGTACCCACCACCCATGCCATGGCCCAACTCAAAGCGGTCAGCGCGGAAGCCCTCAAATTAGAAACCATGCTGCTACTGGGCACAGGCCATTGTTTCCGCGACCATGTGCTGGAGGTTTGCCCCGAGTACGCGCGTTTCTCAAGCGACGCCGACGGCATACGCAAAACCTTTGAGGGCTCCTCGCTGGAAACCATCAAATACATGGTGGCCTCTGGCATGGGCGTCACCGTGGTGCCACAACTCAGCGTGCCGCTGGACAGCAGCACCTCCCCCCAAGTGCGCTACATCCCCTTCACCGGCACCGCCCCCACCCGCCGCGTGGTGCTGGCCTGGCGGCGCACCTTCACGCGCTATGAGGCAATTGCCGCTTTGCGCAACGCGGTGTATGCCTGTGCGTTGCCGGGGGTGGCGCGCTTGTCTTGACTGAGACCCTTGGCTTTAACGACCGGATTCCTTCCAGGAGAACATGGTGCGCTGTGTTGGCGAGCGTGGCATGTTTCGCCAGTCGTAATTGGCCCACGGTTTTTCAATCGCAACGAGCACGGCCAAGGTTGGCAGTAGGCCCAGAACCACAGGCAGTAACGCCAAGAACCACGGGTAGGCGTTGGGGGATTGCAGTGCGGCGATGGCGTAGTGACTTTGAAAGGACCCCACTGCCACGGTCACCAAGAACGCAATCGTCATGCAAGCCTGGTGATGCTTGGCCGTTACAGGAACTACACGTACCAACAAGGCCAAGGCCAGCAGCAACAGCAGCGATGTCACCGAACTCAGCACAAGCAGCAGCCCATGGGACCACGGTAGACCCCAGGCCCAAGTAAGGGCCAACGTGGGTGCTGCCATCATCAAGACCAGGGCGGGCAAATGTGTGCGCACGACTTGCTCGCAAATCCGCCAGGAGATGGATTGGCGGCCGAACCCACCGGGCAATAACAAAAGTCGTGGCGAAATCCAGAGCCCTTGCACCACGAAGGGGAGGGCAACCATCAGTGGGAAGATAGCCAAAGTGTCGAGGTTTTTGAATTGGCTGGCTCCCATGATGAAGTAAAAAAACCCGCTGTAAAACACCGTGAATCCCAGCACGGTCAGCGGCGCAGCAGGCCCAGGTGCCAACAGCGACACCGGCTCCCGGGAGCCTGGCAAATGCGGTTCCCACCAGGTTTTTACGCGGCTCCACGGGCTGACGGCGCTTCGGACTTCGTCGATCCCGGCAGGCGGTTGCATGAGGAGAACAACCACACGGCGCACCGTCCAGATCCAAATTGGCAAGGCAACAGTCGCTAAACCAAGCGATCCAACCCATGCAGCGGTGGGATGCTGTGTCACCCAAGTGGTCAGTTGTGTCTTCCAACCCTGACCTGCCAGAGGCGCCAGCGCAGGAAGAAAAACAACAATCTGGAATGCGGTGCGGCCAGCACCAATGGAGCCGGTGCTCAGTCGCACCAGACCCAAACTCAGTCCCAAGCAAATGAATGCGACGAAGGTGAATAACACCGAAAGCATCGAAGATACCCCCAGCATCCACACCATCGGAACACCCCAAAACAAAAGCGCCAAAAACAGTGTCAGCCACAAGAACTGGTGCAAGGTGGATGCAAACCGCGGGAGCAAGGGCAACTGGGCCTGTCGCTTGAAGGCAACCAGGGTTTCGCACAAGAACGTGTAAGCAACCAAAGCAACGACCAAGGAGAGCAGAAGCAGGAAGAACAAACCGTGTCCCAACCAACTGGCACGCTCTGAGTTTTGAGGCGCTGTACCAAGCCACCATGTCCACAGGGCCCAGAAAAAGAGGGTGATGGCCGAAAACACCCACGGAGAACGTCGAACGCAGACTCGGGCAAGTTGAAGCAAGGGTTTCATGGCCTGTCCCCTTCAGTAAACCACTTGCGCCCGCAAGTCCCGCATCACGGCTTGGCCGAAGGTGCGAAAGGCGGGGTAGTCCTCGGGCATCAACAAGGCCGAGGGCGGCGAGATTTCGAGCTGGCGGGTGACGGTGAGCGTGCTGCCCTCCAGTTTCACATTGGAGCGGTAGCGGCCATGAAGCCAATCCACGCTGGTGCCGCGAGGCAAGGTGGTGGGAGCGAAGCCTGCGGGCAAATGCAGCCTTAGAACTTCTTCGATGGACCGGCCCAGCAATGGCATGGGCAACACGCGTTCAGCAGCCCCCAACTGCTCGAAGGTCACTGCAATGTTGCTAAAGCTGTTGAAGCCCGCAGGGATCACGAAGGCACCGGGGCCTGGCAACTGCACATGGTCGGGCAACTTGACTTCGGTGTTGTAGCGGTAGGGTTCTATCAACCGGCGAGGGAACCCGGCGCTATAGGTGCCACTGCCGTTTTGGCCTGTGGCCGCCAGCACGCGGCCCACCACTTGTTCTTGGTTTCCTTCGGGTATGGCGCTGAAAATTTGACGTGCCAGCAGACCCAAAACACCGTGGCTCTCCACCTTGGCATTGCTGTAAACGGTGCCATCGGTTCCCAGCGTCATCTCGGTAAGCACCCGAACTCGATCCCGCGCCGGGTTGGCCACCGGCAGCGTCACCGCTTGAGCTTTGCCTTCACCCGCATCCACGATCAGGGCGGGTTTGCCGAGCAGGGTGACAGACAGCGTTCCGAAGGGGGCCAACTGAGCCGTGGTGTCGAGGTAAGCCTTGAACTCCGGCAGGTAAAGAATGGCGTGGTTGAACACGCCCGGCGTGGCAGCCACCTGGGGCTTCCAGTAGTTCAGGCCCGCGTTGACCAACACCGGGCTGCTGCGTATGCCCTTGGCCGCGAGCAAGGCGGAGAGCAGCGTGGTCTGGTCTTTGCAGTCGCCATAACGGGCGGCCACGATGTCATCTGCGCTGTGCGGCACCACGCCGCCCACGTCGAGAAAGATCGCCACATAGCGGATGTTGCTGATTACCCAGCGGTAGATGTCCTCGGCTTGCGCAAGACGGTCACGGCTGTTGGTGGTGATGTCGTCAGCCAGCTTTTGAATGCTGGGTGTCACGGCGGCCTGTGGCAAAGCACGCGCTGCATAAGCGTCGGCTGCCGCTTGCTCAGTGGCCAAGGTGGTCATGGCCAGACGCGGGCGGTGGTCGGTGGGGGCCACGGAGCCGATTTCAGACGCAGCGGCTCGAAGGCCCTTGACTTGCCAGCGCCGGGTCGTCATGCCGCCGGAGTCAGTTTCTTCTGCTGCTTCTGCCATGCCCTGCGCGTCAACATAAAGTTTGAGTGAGGAAGGTGTACGCACGCTCACAGTCGCCGCGTTGACTTCCGTGGTGGGCATGGTTTGCACATCGGAAAAATGCCCAGGAAAAAGAGGCTTCACTTGGGTCAAGCGGGTGTGCAGATGGATGACAGATCCCACCTGCAAAGCAGGAAAAATAACGGTTCTCACCTTGCCGTCATCAAATAGCGGTGCCTGCGCACTTTGCGGGCTTTGTTGTTCGATGATGCGGTAGGCGGGTACATCGGTGCGTTGCCCGTCGGGGCTGACCACATAAGCCTCCACGATGTCGAGTATCTGCAGCGACGCGCTGTAAGGCAGCGGTACTTGGCCATTACGCTGCACGCCTTGTGCTGTGTTGATGCGAATGATTTGTTTCTTCTCCCGCGTGAAACGGCCATCAGCTTGCACTTCGTAGGCAACGTTGTATTCGTTGTACGTCACGTCGGCCGCACGGGCAGCCCAGGTGCTGAAAACCAAACAGGCGGGAATCAATACAAGACGAGCAAACTTCAGCATGAAAAGGCCTCCTGAGTTGGGGCGCACACCATCTGGCCCGAGTTGAGTTCTACAAACAAATCTTCCAGCGACAAGGGCGAGCCGCTGGCACCGTATGGCGTGGCGCAACGGCTGTCCACGATGACCTGGTGTCGGCCTGACCCCAAGCTGCGCTGGGCCAAAACACCCACAGCAGTGCTGGGGAGGGCCGTTTCGAATTCCACACGGCGCACGGATTCCAACAGATCATCCCAAGCCCCCTGCAATTGCACCTGCCCGTCGCGAAGAAACACCACATGGCTGACCACACGCTCCAAGTCGCTGAGCAAATGGCTGGACAGCAACACCGTCCTTGGGGTGGTGCGCGAGGCATCGACTTCAAACAAGAAGCGCATGAATTCGCGGCGCGCCATGGGGTCGAGGCTGGAAACGGGCTCATCCAACAGCAATAAATCGGGGTCGTGACCAAGCGCCAATACCAGGGCCAGTTTTTGTTGATCCCCCACGGACAAGGTCGATGCCTTTTTGTCCCACGGCAGATCAAGGCGTGTGCAAAGAGCCCGCACCCTGGCCTCTTGCCAGTTCGGATAAAAGCTACCGATGTACCGCAAATGCTGTGCTGTTGTGAGCCAGGGCAGCAAGTCGCCGCCCTGGCTCACAAACCCAAGGCGGGCTCTGATGTCATCGCTGAGGGTCGCCGACGGGCAACCGAACAAGCTGCAGTGCCCACTGCTTGGAAGCGTCAGGCCCGCCAAGCAGCGCAGCAAACTGCTCTTTCCCGCACCATTGCGGCCGACCAGACCCACCACAGTACCAGCAGGAAGGTGGAGACTGACTTGCTTGAGCACAGCTTGCGCGCCATAGTGCAGGGTCACGTTGTCGGCCTGGACGGGCAGGTCATTTTGGACGGGTGCGGTCATGGGCTTTTCGCTCCGGAGTGTTGTTTCAAGCAGCGCTCAAAGAGCGCCAGGGCTTCGGTGGTGCTGAGGCCCAACTGCGCCGCTTGTTGTGCTGCAGCTTGTAAAGTCGGCTCAAGCAAAATCAAGCGTTGGGACGGACGGGAGGTCGGCTTGATGTCCGCCACCACCATGCCCAAACCGCGTCGGCGTTCCAGCAAACCCTCCGCCTCAAGCTGGTTGTAAGCCTTGCTGACCGTCATCGGGTTAATGGCCTGCTCCAGTGCCAAGGTGCGAACACTGGGCAACTCATCCCCCGTGCGCAGTTGACCGCTGGCCACTTGGCGGCGCACTTGTTCAACGATTTGCCGGTAGATTGGCACTGCGTCGCTGGGGTTGATTTCAAAACGCACGGAGAAGGTCTGAATGAATTTTCAAAAGCGCATTACTGTATTGCTGCAATAATACACATAGATGAAGAAATATCAATCCACGAGCCCCCCAACTGGCGCGTTCATACCCACCTTACCCCACGTCCGTCACCGCTCATTCAGTGGCAGCGCCCCCACCCGGCGTGTGGTGCTGGCCTGGCGGCGCACTTTCACGCGATATGAAGCGATTGCAGCGCCGCGCAATGCGGTTTATGCGTGTGCGCTCCCAGGCGTGGCGCGGTTGTCTTGATGAGGCAATCGCTGCTTCGTCGGAAATCAGCGCGCACAGGCTTCATAGGCATTCACTTACTGTCATTTACTCACCAATAGCTCCGTCTCTTGCGCCAAAGTGGTCGGGTCGAGCAAATGTTCGCTCAACCACGCCAAATCCACATGCTCGTGGGCGACCAAATCGGGCTCCGCTTTGCTCAGCGCCTCATGGCCTGGAATGCCTTGATCCAGCGCATCGGCCAGGACTTCTGACAGGTGCAACACCGCGCCCAGCGCAGAAAACGGTTTGGCCGCCAAGGGCTCGGCAGCGCACTGGAAACCATAGACGAGCGGAGTGGGAAACTTCCACCGACGTGCCAGTTCGGCCGTAACGTCACTGTGGGTGCAGCCCAAGCGGGTTTGCTCCCAACCAAACCGTGCGCCCGGCTCCGTGATCAGCCCCTCAACTTCCTGCACGGTTTTAGCATCCACTTGCAGCATCAACACCTGCCCGGTTC
>JBJTHI010000133.1:0-3102 GCA_046094425.1 Burkholderiales bacterium
ACCTGATTCGTTGGGGGCAGGGGATCAGCCCTGGCTGGCTGGTGGTGCATCGAACAGCAGCGCGGCTACCACCTTGCGTCCCTCGGCCAACAGCACGTTGTAGGTGCGGCAAGCGGCGGCGGTGTCCATGGTTTCAATGCCAACCCGAGAGGCCATCAACGCCTGCTGCAATCGAGGTGGCGCGAAACGCAAGCGGCGGCCACTGCCAAAAACCACCAGCTCGGGTTTTAAAGCCAATAACTGGCCAAAGTCGTTTTCAGAAAGACCCTCAAAACCACCCGTCGCCCACGCAAAAACCTCGCCCTGCCACGGCACCACAATATGTTGAGTGTGGGCTTGCCCGTTGATAACCACCCCCTCTAGGCTGTGGCGGGCAATGGCGTTCGTGCCTTCAGTGCGTTCGGCGGAGAGTTTCAAGACGGGTGCTTTTCAAGACAGTGGCCGCGCGTTGTGCGCGGCCTGCGCCTAAAATTATAGTTTTTGTGCACCGCACACCCGCCATCGTCGCGGGCCCTGTTGAGGATCTCATGTTGAAACCCATCGTCAAATCCAGCAAGCTCGCCAGCGTGTGTTACGACATTCGTGGCCCAGTGCTGGACAAAGCTCGGCAGATGGAGGAAGAGGGCCAGAAAATCATCAAACTCAACATCGGCAATATTGCCGCCTTTGGTTTGATGCCGCCCGACGAGATCGTGCAAGACATGATCCGCAACATGCCCGATGCGGCTGGGTATACAGACAGCAAGGGCCTCTTCGCGCCGCGTAAAGCCGTGGTGCATTACACGCAAGAGAAAAACATCCGTGGCGTGACGGTGGACGATGTGTACTTGGGCAATGGCGCGTCTGAACTCATTGTGATGAGCATGAGCGCCTTGCTCAACGATGGCGACGAGGTGTTGATTCCGTCGCCCGACTACCCGCTCTACACGGCGGCGGTGGCGCTTTCCGGCGGCACACCGGTTCACTATGTGTGCGATGAGCAGTCCGGCTGGTTGCCCGATATCGCCGACATGAAAAAGAAGATCACACCGAACACCAAGGCCATCGTCGTCATCAACCCAAACAACCCTACAGGCGCGCTGTACCCTGACAGCGTGCTCTTGGAAATTGTCGAGTTGGCCCGCCAGCACCAGCTCATCGTGTTCGCCGACGAGATTTACGACAAAACCATTTTTGATGGCGTCACCCACACCAGCATTGCTTCTCTGGCCGACGATGTGCTTTTCGTCACTTTCAACGGTTTGTCCAAAAACTACCGCTCTTGTGGTTACCGCGCCGGGTGGATGGTAGTGTCGGGTGAAAAGCGTCATGCCAAGGACTACATCGAAGGCCTGAATATGCTGGCTTCGATGCGGCTGTGCTCCAACACGCCGGGGCAGTTGGCGATTCAAACCGCGCTGGGGGGTTACCAAAGCATCAAAGACTTGGTGGCACCTACCGGCCGTTTGTGCCGCCAGCGTGATTTGGCCTACGAGCTGCTGAGTCAAATTCCGGGCGTCAGTGTTGTGAAGCCCAAGGCTGCGCTGTATATGTTCCCTAAGTTAGATGCGCAGATGTATCCCATCAGCGACGATCAGCAGTTCGCCTACGAACTGCTGGCCGAAGAGAAGGTGCTCATCGTGCAAGGCACCGGCTTCAACTGGAAGCAACCCGATCACTTCCGCATTGTGTTTTTACCCAATTCCGACGATTTGGCCGAAGCCATAGGGCGCATCGCCCGCTTCTTAGACGGTTACCGCAAACGCCACGCTCGATAAACTTTTCTCACCCCCCATAGAGAGCCCCTAGAGGGCAAGCAGCATGAAACCCATACAAGTAGGCCTACTCGGCATCGGTACGGTTGGCAGTGGCACCTTCCATGTGCTCACACGCAACCAAGCAGAAATCCAGCGCCGTGCGGGCCGTGGCATTCAAATCACCATGGTGGCTGACCTGGATGTGGCCCGTGCCAAAACCATCGTCGGCGACGCTGCAAAGGTGGTGGCCGATGCACGCGAAGTCATCGCCAACCCCGAAATCGACATTGTCATCGAGTTGATCGGTGGTTATGGCATTGCCAAAACCTTGGTCATGGAGGCCATCGCCGCAGGCAAACACGTGGTCACCGCCAACAAGGCCTTGCTCGCCGTGCATGGCACAGAAATTTTTGCTGCGGCCAGCGCCAAAGGTGTGATGGTGGCGTTTGAAGCCGCCGTGGCGGGTGGTATTCCCATCATCAAAGCGCTGCGCGAAGGCCTCACCGCCAACCGCATTGAGTGGATCGCCGGCATCATCAACGGCACCACCAACTTCATCCTGAGCGAAATGCGCTCCAAGGGCTTGGGCTTTGACGCCGTGCTCAAAGAAGCCCAGCGCCTGGGTTATGCCGAAGCCGACCCCACCTTTGACATTGAGGGCGTAGACGCCGCCCACAAAGCCACCATCATGAGCGCGATTGCTTTTGGCATTCCCGTGCAGTTTGACAAAGCTTATGTTGAAGGCATCACCCAGCTGCAAGCCGCTGACATCAACTACGCGGAGCAACTCGGGTATCGAATCAAGCTGCTGGGCATCACCCGCCGCCGAGACACGGGGATCGAGTTGCGGGTGCATCCCACCTTGGTGCCCGCGGAGCGCTTGATTGCCAGCGTTGAAGGTGCCATGAATGCGGTGATGGTGAAGGGTGATGCCGTCGGCACCACGCTGTATTACGGCAAGGGCGCGGGCTCCGAGCCCACCGCCTCGGCCGTGATCGCCGATTTGGTCGACGTCACGCGCTTGCACACGGCCGATCCGGACCATCGGGTACCCCATCTGGCCTTCCAGGCTGATGCCCTGGCCGACACCCCCATCTTGCCCATTGAGGAGGTCGTGACCTCTTTTTACCTGCGGCTGCAGGTCGCGGACCAAGCTGGAGTTTTAGCGCGAATCACCGGCATCTTGGCCGAGCATCACATCTCCATCGATGCCCTGCTCCAGCGCGAGTCAGCCCAGGGAGACGCTCACACCAACGTCATCATCCTGACACACGACACGGTAGAGGGCAAGATGAGCAAAGCCATTGCCCTGATGCAGGATTTGCCCACGGTGCTGTCCCCGATTGTGAAGATTCGGAAAGAAGAC
>JBJTHI010000134.1:0-2964 GCA_046094425.1 Burkholderiales bacterium
CTTCAATGCCCACCCCTTGGTCGGTTACCTCAAAACGTACCCTGCCCGGCCCGGCACATGCCACATTCACTTCGATCACGCCGCACTCGCTGAACTTCAGGGCATTGCTCAAAAAATTACCCAAAATTTGCCGCAAACGGAGTCCATCACCCCTCACCCAACGCGGTAAGTTGCTGGCCAGGTTGAGTCGAAATGCCAAGCCCTGCGCGCGAGACAACTCGTCATAAGGACCAGACACTTCCTGCAGCAGTTGCAGCAAATCGAACACCTGCTGCTCCACCCGCAACTGCCCGGCCTCAATCTTGGAGAAGTCCAAAATGTCGGAGATGATGCCCGCCAGCGTTTGAGCGCTTTCTTGAATGCGCACCAAATACAGCTTCAATTGATCCACCGAGTGCGGCGGGTCAGGATTAGACAACGCCAAACGCACCAAACCCAACAAACCGTTGAGCGGCGTACGAATTTCGTGGCTGGTGTTGGCCAAGAACTGGCTCTTGGCAATGTTCGCTGCCTCGGCTTGCTCTTTCGCTGAAGCAAGGGCCAGTTGGTTGCGCCGCCGCTCCGTCACGTCCTCCACGATCCAAATCGTGCCGCCGTCACGCGGATTCTTGGGATCCACAGCGCGGGCACGGATGCGTGCCCAAAACACCGACCCGTCGCGGCGCGCCAATTCGCGCTCCAGATCGATGGGTTCGCCTAAGTCCAAGAGGGGGCCCGCCACAGCGCCAATTTCTTCATAGGCTTGGCTGCTCGGCCAGACAACCGACGCTGGCATGCCAATCAAACTGCCTGGCGTCCATCCCAGCATTTCTTCATACCGCGCATTGGTGAGCTGGAAAATCCGCTCACGGGTGGTGGCAATGCCTACCATGGCATTGGAGAGTACGGCCTCGTGCTGAAGACGCCGCCGCTCGCGCTCTGAAATGTCGTGCAACACCGCGAGCAAGTAACGTTCACCGTCTTGCTCAAACACCTTGGCTGAAATCAGCACAGGAACGCGCCGCCCGCCTTTGGCCATCAGGGAGGTGGAGAAACCCTGCACACCGCCGGGCGCAGCGGCCATTTGCAGATAACGTTCACGCTCTTGCGGCGGATTCCACAGCCCCAAGTCCGTGGCACGTTGGCCTTGCAACTCTTCGCCGCTGTAACCCGTGAGCCGACAAAACGCCTCGTTGCACATCAGCAGCATGCTGCTTTCATACGCGGTGACCGTGATGGGGTCGGGGCTGACTTCAAATAGACGCATCAAGATCGCGTCTGGCCGCAATGGCAAGGCGTGGGTCGTGGGGGTGAACAGTGGTTTGGTGGACATGGTGAGTGCGCGGCTTGGCGCATGCACAGATTACACCGCAAGCGCCAACTAGAATTAGAAGCTCTGTTTCACCCTCACGCCCATCTGCTGCACATGACCACCAACCACCCCACGCCCACCGACACCCTCAGCGGCCAAATTCAAACCCGGGCCAATGTTTACTTTGACGGCAAGTGCGTATCGCACAGCGTGGTCTTAGCCGATGGCAGCAAAAAAAGCGTCGGCGTCATCTTGCCCTCCACACTCACTTTCAACACCAGTGCGCCAGAGATCATGCAGTTGGTCGATGGCCGCTGCCGCGTCAAATTGGCCGGTGCCAATGACTGGACGGAGTTCGTTGGTGGTCAATCCTTCAACGTGCCAGGCCAGTCGTCCTTCGAGATCGAAGCCGTGACGCCGGTGCATTACATCTGCCACTTTGGCTGATTTGTTCGCCTATTCAAGCCGGTGCGCCCACTGATGGCCCTGCCCTGCGTTTGTCTGGCCGGGCCGACGGCATCGGGAAAAACGGCTTGTGCCTTGGCGGCGGTTGAGATTCTGTCCAGCATCTGCCCCATCGAAATCATCAGCGTGGACTCGGCCTTGGTTTACCAAGGCATGGACATTGGCACCGCCAAACCCAGTCCTGCTGAGCGCGCAGCGGCAGTGCACCATTTGATCGACATCATCGACCCGTCGCAGTCCTATTCGGCCGCGCGTTTTGTTCAAGATGCCAGTCGGCTGATCGGTGAGATCAACGCCAGAGGCCATTGGCCCTTGCTCGTAGGCGGCACCATGTTGTATTTCAAAGCCCTGTTTGACGGGCTGGACGACATGCCGGCCGCCAACCCCACCATGCGCGCGACACTGGCGGCGCGATTGCAAGCACAAGGCCTACCCGCCCTGTACCAAGAGCTGCAAAGCATAGACCCTCTCACCGCCCAGCGTTTGGCATCTGGCGACACCCAGCGCATCTTGCGCGCCTTGGAGGTGTGGCATGTCAGCGGGCAGCCCTTATCGACGCTCCAACAGCGAACCAAAAATGCGGCTCACCCCGCCCTTATTTCACTCGAACCACAGAACCGCGCCTGGTTGCATGAGCGTATTGCCCAGCGTTTTGAAACCATGCTGGCTCAGGGCTTGGTAGACGAAGTTCGTCTGCTGCGAGCCCGAGGTGACCTCACGGCCGACCTACCCGCCATGCGCTGCGTGGGATACCGCCAAATTTGGCAAGCCTTGGACGATGCAGGCCAAAGCGGCACGCTTGACATCAAGGCCCTGACCGAACAAGGCATTGCCGCCACGCGCCAGTTGGCCAAAAGACAACTCACCTGGTTACGCGGCATGCCGCATCGGCGGGTGGTGAGCAGCGAGGCTCAAGATGTCACCGCACAAACGCTGGTTTTACTGCGACAAGCGTTTTTGGCCTTGGAAAACAAGCCACGCTGAAAACAAGCGCACCAAAAACAAAACGAACCCTGAGGTTCGTTTTGTTTTTTTAACTTGGCGGAGTGGACGGGGCTCGAACCCGCGACCCCCGGCGTGACAGGCCGGTATTCTAACCAACTGAACTACCACTCCTTGACTAACACCTCGCACGTCACATGCAAGGCTTGTTGCTTTCAGATTGCTCTGCAAGCGCAACAACAACTTGGCGTCCCCTAGGGGATTCG
>JBJTHI010000135.1:0-10087 GCA_046094425.1 Burkholderiales bacterium
TGCTGAAGCGTTGGCTTTGCGCTTGAAAGTGGTGGAACTGCTGCACCGCACCCGCTCCAACACCTCTGGGTCGTGCGCCACCACCATTTCATACAAAGTCGCTGGGTCTTGCACATTGACGACCACAAAGCGGGCATGCAACCCTTTGCTCACCAACAACAAGGCGTGCTGGGCGGCGAGCAGCGCGGCAGCCGAACCGTCGGTGGGGATCAAAATCTTCAACATGGCAGGCTCCCAGGGGTTGGGTGAGCCTCTAGCTTACGCCGGTGGCGGGCGCTTGACCATGGCCTATCAAGCCAACTTCAAACGCAACAGCGCCCGCACAAACCCGTGGTCACTGCGGCTGCGGTCGCGGCCCTCGTGCAGGTGGTCGTTGAACACCTCCACACGGCGTACATCACCCAGGGCCACTTTGCTGTGGGGCACGAATTCTTCGCTCACCAGCACCTGATCCAACACTTCCGGATAACCTTGGTGAATATGGGAGTAAGCCACGTCGCGGCGCAATGCCGCTTCGCCCTGAACATCCCAGGCGCTGAAGAGGGCATGGTCGCGTGCGCCTTTGTCAAAGGCCACTTGGCTGGTGGCGGCGATGAGTTGGGTGGTGACGCTGTGCGGGCTGTCGTTCAAGTCGCCCATCAGCACCAGGGGCAAGCGGGTGCGGTGCAGCAGTTCCACCACTTTCAAGCGCAAAGCCAACGCTTCAGCAGCGCGCATGATGTGGGAGCGCAAGCTGGCTACCGCCTGCACCGTGGGGTCGTCGCTGTCTTCAAGCGGTTTGCCTTGGGCGTCTTGCAAAAACTTAGGTCGTTTGGATTTGAGATGGGCCGTGACGACGTGCAGCTCTTGGCCATGATCCAAACGCAGAACGGCATGCAGCGGTGGGCGTTCAAAACGGGTGTGCGCGCCCAAACCCGGCACCTGCACCACGGCCTGTTGCGGAAAGTCCGGCAGCGACTGCGCACTGAGTAATTTCAAACGGGTGATGAAACCAACCCGAGGGGTGCCCTGAGCGCCCGGTTGAACGCCGGCGTGGGGTGGGCCGTTTTCTGCGCCCGGCACCAACACGGTGTCGTAGCGCAAACCGCTGCGAGCCACTGCCGTGCGCAGCGCAGCGTCGTCCCACACCTCTTGCACCGCCAGCACGTCGGCATTGAGCGTTTTGAAACGCTCACCGAGCCAAGTCACTTTGCGCTCAAACTCGTTGGCGCTGTATGGGTCTTGTCCAGGATAAAACTGGCGGTTGGGAAGCGCCAAATTCAGCACATTACAAGTGGCCACCATGAGGGTGGCGTAACGTGAGGCACCAGTGGATTCAGGCGATGGAGTTGGGTTCATGAAGAGACTTTACCCAAGCCCGCGCGACCGCCGGAATATCCGTCAGAGCAGGTTGCTGGGCATGACACTCCAAACCGGGTTGATGTTGAAGTTGTTGACCAGGCGCGACCAGTTGCTGGCCGAAGTTAAACGTTGGTAAGCCTCCAGCGCCCCAGGCACCCGATGTTGCACCGCATAGGCAATCGCCGGCTGCAAATTGCCCCAATAGCTGGTGGCCTCGGGGAAAAAGCCACCACGCAGTTGATCGCCCGTACCGGGTGGGTTGGGTACTTCGGTTTGGGCTCTGTAGACCGCGCCCCAATCTGCGAACCACGGGCCGGTGCCTTTAAGGAAGTCGGGCCTGTCGGTGGGTGCCACGGCGATGGTGTAAGGGGCCGCTTCATAAAAGGGGTGTTCGCTCGGCCCCGTGCCGCCTAAACGGCCAACGATGCTGCGTGCCTTCCACGCAAAAAATTCGTCCAGTTTGCTGCGGCTGGCCGCAGAGACCGCAGGCTGCATGGCTTTCATGTAGCCAAATACGGCGGTGTAGAAGTCTTGCTGCCAGGTGGCCTCGAAATAAACATTGTTGCCCGCGCCGGAGTAGTCGCTGTAAGGCTCGGCCCAACCGAAGGGGTTGTTGGGCTGCGCCACATACAGCGCATGATTCCAGTCGATGTTGGCTTGCAAGGAGGCGAGGAACTCGTCGCGCAGGGGCAGGTCGTCGTCCGGCGTGATGCAGGCCACTTGCGCCAAGGTGCGAATGATCCACGCAATGCCGCGTGTGGTGTTGGCTTGGGTTTCCATCACACCCTGGGTGAAGTTGCGTCGCCAGTCGGTGGTCTTCAAAAAATGCAGGGTGGCTGCAAACTGCAACTCTTCCATGAAGTACCAACGCCCGGTCACCAAGTAGGCCATGAAACCGACCGAGGGGTGGTGGGTGAAGGCCCAGGTGGGTGGCGCTGTGCCGGTGGATGCTGGCGTGAAACTGTTGGTGGTGGAGGCACCCCGGTCGGTGATGCTGCTACCCGGGCCAAGCAGCAAATTGGGGTAGCTTGAAAACCGCGGCGGTCGTTGGGTTTTTTCGTCGCGGAAGTGAATGCCATAACGACCCGCGCTGTAGGCGTTGAAGATCAAGCCGTTGTAGGCGCGAGCACTGGTGCTGGTGAGGTAAAGCACGTCCCACTCAGGCAACAAACCGATGGAGCCGTGGTAACCCGCCCCGCCCATGCCGGTGGGCATATTGCCTTGTTGCAATGGGGTGTAGGTGCTGGGCAAGCCCAGCACCCGTGCGGCGTCAGGAGCCACCTTGGCGCGGTAGGAGGGCACCAGGGCGGTGGACTGCAGGTAGTCGGTGTCATGCTTGGGCGTGACTTGCGGATCTGCACCCAGCCAGTGCGAGGTGATGCTGCCGCTGACCAGCGGCGTGCGGCAATGGTTGGGCAGGTCAATGGCTGCGCTGAAACGTGAAGTGCCGCCCAGGGTGAAGCCATAGGTGGCGGCTTTGCTGGTGGGGCCAGGCACCAACAGGTAGCCGTTTTCTATCCACGGCAAAACCTCGACTGCACCGCCCGCATAAAGACGTACCTCCATCCACGCCACCAAGTGCGCGTCGCTGCCTATGGGCTTGCGATAAAGCCAAGACGACATCTCAGGCCCACTCACCCACTGCTTGAAAGGCGCATCCCAATCTGCGGCCGCCCAAGACGCGTCACCCAAAGAACTGGCGGCGACGGAAGCTGTGATGCCGGTGGCCTTCAACTCCGTCAACGTCAGTGCAGAAGTGCCGCTGACAGCCGCACCGGCCGACAGCCGCACAGTGAGTGGCGCGTTGGCGCTCAGTGGTGCCAAACCGGACACCACCGCAAATTTGAGCGACCCATCGGGCCAGCGGTTTTTTGCCACCACTTGCAAACGCGGCACATCAGGGCTGACCACGGTTTGCCCGGCGGCCACATCCCCCGGCCTGAAGGCAAAACCGAGGGTGAATGGCGTCAGGGCGTTGGACAGTGGACTGACCAAACTGAACTGCATGGCACCGATGGGGGCAGGTGCGGGCGCAGGGACAGGTGCAGGCGCGGCCGCCACAGGCAGTGCGGAACCCGCCCCGCCACCGGCAGGAACCGGGCTAGCCGCAGCCGGTGGGCTGTTGGGGGCGGCAGATGCGCCGCCCGATCCGCCACCACCACAGCCCACCGCCGAAATGCCCGTGAGTGCCGCTGCGGCACGACGTAAAAACTCTCTTCGTTCTTCTTGAGTCAGCCGAGGTGGCATGGTGTTTTTCCCGTTGTACGGCTAATGCATGGTAGTGGGCCGATGTTGCACTCGCCCGCACAGGTGACGTTACAAAACAGTTACCCACACCCGGCTGACCAGGCAGCCCACCACCAGCAGACACAAAAACAACCATCTCTTTACAACTGGTAGCCTACTTTGGATCAGAAGGGGTGGGCAGCGGACCATGCATAGGCGAAGATAGCCGCTGCCAACGCTACCGAGATTCACATTGAACACCCGCTCTCAACCACCTGCCCAACGTTTCAACCGACGCCGTCGCCAATTGCTGCTCAGTACCGTTGCTGTGGGCGGCTGGGCCGCCTCCCTCAGCGCCTGTGGCGGTGGGGGTGGCGGTAGCGTCGCGGAACAAACGCCAACCCAGGGCGCGGTGCCGCCTACTACTGCTGCTGCGCCACCCACCGGTGGCTCCGGCAGTGTCAGCCCTGCCACCAACTTCCCTGCACCCCAAGGCCCGCTGCCCCTCCCGCCCGCGCCAGCCAAACCTGGATGGGCGGACACCATCGCATCCGACACCTGGGCCACCCTGCCCGGCACCGCCTTCGCCCCTTGGGCCAAGGCCAACATTCCCGCCGGGGCCTATTACGGAACTGACCCTTTCAACTCCATCGTGAACGCGTTTTGCGATCCAGCCAATGACCCGTGGTTGGGTGCACAGTATTTTTTCGGTGGCGGCCACGGCGACGGCAGTTGCAACGCGGTGTTGAAGTTTGACCACCAAACCCTGGCCTGGTCTATGGTGGGTTTGCCCACGCCACCGTCCGTCTACCTACCCGGTTATCCAACCACCAGAAACTATCCCTCGGGTCAGGCGTTCGACGGCTGGTTCCTGCCTGCCAGTGAGCTGCCCGACCCGCGCGACCGCGCACATGTCGCGCCTGCCTTGGCACGCATGTCCACCCATATGTACGCCGCTGCCGTCAAACGCGGCACGCGCTTGCATTACTTTTATGCGGGTTACGCCGAGTTCGACACCGCCACCGGGCAGTGGATGGGCCGAGGCGTCGATCTGGGCGCACAGTTGGTGAAATTTCGTCCCCAATACGGCACCGTGCCCTTGCAACAAGGCACAGTGGCCATGTACGACGAGGTGACCGACCGCATGTTCGTTACCCTCACCCCAGGCGATGCAGGCGGTGGTTGGCGCAATGCCATCATGGTGTTCAACCCGAACACGCGCAGCATTGAATCCATTCATGAAAGCAACGCGTCCACCTTTGGTTTGGTGAGCGAATCGCTGAACATGTGCCGCGTAGGCCGCGAGCTGTTTTGTTTCAACAAAATTGGCAACTATGGCCAACCCTCGCTGATGAACCAGGGGTTCATTTTCAACATGGACAGCAAAACTTTCAAACGCTTTGTGCTGACGGGTGACACCCAGGGCTCCACCTTCGCCTTCAGCAATACGCAGGAAAGCATTCCCAGCTTTTACGATGGCAGGGCCATCCGCCGCTGGAACTACCAGCCCAGCGAGCGCAACAAAATTTACAGTGTGGATCCCCGCCCTGTGAGTGGCTCAGGGAGCATCACCGATCCACTGGTGTTCGTGCAAACCGTGCGCAATATCGCAGGCACCGTGCCTGGCCGCCCCATGTTCATCTACAGCCGCTTGATGTACCACGGCGGCGCGGGTTGCGCGCTGATGATTCCCGAAGCCACCTCGGACTGGGTGGCGCTGCGATTGAGTTAGGCTCAGTTCACAAAAGCGGCACCCCGGTTTTGGATTGCACTTCCTCGCGCGTCACCCCATCAGCCAACTCCACCAGCTTCAAACCGGCAGGCGTCACATCCATCACGGCCAGGTCGGTGATGATGCGGTTGACCACGCCCACCCCCGTCAGTGGCAAGGTGCAGGCGGGCAGAATTTTTAAGTCGGTGCTGCCGTCTTTTTTCTTGGCCACGTGTTCCATCAGCACCAGCACACGCGCCACGCCGGCCACCAAGTCCATCGCGCCGCCCATGCCCTTGACCATCTTGCCGGGAATCATCCAGTTGGCCAGGTCGCCTTTTCCACTGACCTGCATGGCACCCAAGATGCTCAGGTTGATCTTGCCGCCACGAATCATGGCGAAACTCTCGTGCGATCCAAAAATGCTGGAGCCTGGGATGGTGGTGACGGTTTGTTTGCCTGCGTTGATGAGGTCGGCATCCACTTCATCTTCCGTGGGGAAGGGGCCAATGCCCAGCATGCCGTTCTCGCTTTGCAACCACACTTCAATGTCGGCCCGCACATGGTTAGCCACCAAGGTGGGCAAGCCGATGCCCAGGTTCACATAAAAACCGTCTTGCAGTTCTTGGGCGGCGCGAGCCGCCATTTGGTCGTGTGTCCAGCTCATTTCAAACCCCTGCCTTTTCTGTGATGGTGCGTTTCTCGATGCGTTTTTCCGGCGTGGCATTCAGCACCAAACGGTGCACATAAATGCCGGGCAGGTGAACCGCGTCGGGGTCAAAGGTGCCGGTCTCCACAATCTCTTCCACCTCCGCCACCGTCACCTTGCCGGCCATGGCAGCGGCCGGGTTGAAGTTGCGTGCGGTGCGGCGGAAGATCAAATTGCCACTCTTGTCCGCCTTCCAGGCTTTCACCAACGACACCTCGGGCGACAAGGCGCGTTCCATCACATAAGTCTGGCCATCAAACTCGCGCAACTCCTTGCCTTCGGCCACGATGGTGCCCACGCCAGTTTTCGTGAAGAAGGCGGGAATTCCCGCACCGCCCGCCCGCAGCTTCTCAGCCAGCGTGCCTTGCGGTGTGAACTCCAACTCCAACTCGCCCGCCAGGTACTGGCGCTCAAACTCTTTGTTCTCGCCCACATAACTGGAGATCATTTTTTTGATCTGCCGTGTTTCCAGCAACTGCCCCAGCCCAAAGCCATCCACACCGGCGTTGTTGGAAATGACGGTGAGGTTCTTCACGCCTGAATCACGCAGCGCCGCAATCAGCGCCTCCGGAATGCCGCATAAACCAAACCCGCCAACGGCGAGCAACTGCCCGTCTGCCACCAACCCTTTGAGTGCCGCAGCGGCACTGGGGTAGACCTTGTTCATGAAACACACTCCTCTGGTTGAATTTGCACCCAGTTTCGCACCCGGTGAAGTCTCAACCGTTCGCCCTGAGCTTGTCGAAGGGTAGCGCGTACAACCTGGGCTTCGACAAGCTCAGCCCGAACGGGATTCATGGGCCGAATTAGCGGTTGGGACTGGCACGCAGGTTACTACCTAATGCCTTACGTAGTCCCTACGTAAAATTGACTAAACCACCTCGGCACAAACCCTAATGCCAACGCCAGACCACGACATCGACTACCGCACCGCCTTCGACCTGGCCCCGGTGGGTTTGGTGCTGTCGCGCCAGCGGCAAATCATGGACTGCAACCAGCACCTGCTCGACATGTTCGGTGCCACGCGCAGCCAACTCGTGGGCCGCAGCCTGGAGGTGCTCTACCCCACGCTGGATGAGTTCGAGCGCACCGGCGAGCGCATCGCCGCCCAGCTCAACACCCAGGGCTGGTACGCCGACGAACGGGTGATGAAGCGAGTGGGCGGCAAGCACCAAGGCGAACTCTTCTGGTGCCATGTCGCAGGCCGCGCCTTGCATGCCAAACAACCCCACGCCGCAGGCATTTGGAGTTTTGAAGACCTCTCCTCCCGCCGCCAACTGCGTGCCGACTTAACACCGCGCGAACGCGAAATTGCCGCGCTGTTGATCGAAGGGCTCACCAGCAAACTCATCGGCAAACGCTTAGACATCAGCCCACGCACGGTTGATGTTTACCGGGGGCGGCTGATGAAGAAATACGACGCGGCCACGACGCCGGAGTTGGTGAACAAGTTGTTGTCGAGTTGAGGCTGAACTTAAATGGTCGTTGCCAAGTTCAAGCATCACGCGCTTGAAGCGGAGAGTCTTTTGGCAATTCAATCTCTTCTTCAAGCGGCTCCCACTGAGCCAGCACGTCAAGCAGACGATGTGATTTGCATTGCACATCTTCCCCAGAAATCAGAGTAGCGCGTCCTAGGGTGACCTCAGCCTCACGTCGCAAGGCTTCATCCAGCCACGCATCTTGCACCTGCGGTGGACCGTCAAAACTCTCAATCAAACGCTCCAAAATGCGTGCTCGGTCGGCAGCATCCAATTGCAACACTTCGGCTTCGAGTTCGTGGGCGGCCATGGTCATTTCAATCTCCCATTGCGGCAACAGGGTGGAGCATGCCACAGGGCAAGCGTCTGTGCTTCATGCGCCAATCACACCAAAACAGGTTCGGCACTGACCTGCGACCAGTCCAAGACGTTCAAGATACCCGTCTTAATTGGCCGCTTTTCGTCCCAGAAAATCAACGAGGACAGAAGCCCTGTCGCCCGCTCACTCTCAAGTGCAGCCAGAGTCTGCCTTGCCTCGTCCTGGGTATCGAAGGATAGGTAATACACCGTGTCGTCAAACATCACGGGGCGTCCATCAAGCGGTGCAACGAGGCGAAATCGGAGGGCCTTATATAGGCTGCAAATGGCGATGCGCCACGGTCTGAAGGCGTAGACGCCCACACCGAAGATCGAGAAACGTGGGTTCTTCGCATAGATGGTGCTGCCGCGTGCGTCGAGTTGCTTAGCGTGTGCCTCCAGGTAGGCCCAAGTCAGGGGCGCCAACTCCTGAATCGGACTCGTGTCTTCCCCAACGGTTCGTTGCGTGACTAGGACGAACCTGTTACGCCAATCCTTGTTGCTACCGATGTCGGAACCCTTCATCAGTGGAAACAAATAGGTGTCTTCTAGCTGGACAATCTCACCCAGGCCGTTCTCGTAGCCGGTCGCGCGGCGAGTGAACTCCATAACTGCCGATACATCATGCTTGACGCCCGAACGCCACTTCTGCGGGCTCTGACCGACGAGAAAAGAACAGGAGTCGAAAGTGTCCAGGTCGCTAACCGTAAGACCATGGCGATGGCCCACCTTCCGGCCCTCACGATCGTCAAGGTTGGAGAACACCTTGTAGTCATAGGACGGCACGCCATTCGGATCAAGGCAAATCAACAACAGGCAGGCATCAACCGACGCCCCGAAGTGCTTCTTAGCGTCGATCTCCAGGATCTGCGCATCAGTGACTGGCTCCCTCTGCCGCTCGGCGTGTGCCAATACCTTGCGTGCCACGGCTGTCTTTACCAACATCGCCACATCACCGCCACGCGGCGATAGCCAGCGGAGCACGTCCAGAAGCATCCACTCTGAGATGTCGAAGTTCGCCTTCCCGCTGATCGCATCGAAACCGTTGAAGCCGAGGAAGTTAGACTTCACGGGCATATTGTTGCCCCCGATAGCGCCTTGCGTTGCGCTCGTGACCCAAGGGAAGTTGCCAACGATCAACAGACGGCCGGGGAGCGCCATCGTCTGCTCCTTCCAATTGGTGGTAAAGAAGTCTGCACACTGAAGTTTGACGCGGGCTGCATAAGGATCGGCATCGAGCCTGCCCCTCAGGGTCTCTAGGTAAGGCTCGTTCACCTCGTAGCCCAGAATTTCGCAGGCGTCGTTGAAAGTGTGCGCAGCAGCTAGCACGAACGCGCCCACGCCGCAGGTCGGTTCGATGATGACATCAGGGCGAAACCCCAGAGCGTACAAATGATTGCAAACCTGAACGGCCAGTGCGTCTGGTGTCTGGAAATCGCCAAACTCGATCCGTCTTTTTTTCTCAGCGGTCATAGGACAAGCGGCGAGTTCTTGTAGATCGAACGAATGCCCGATTCGGTACCCGCTTTCTCAATAACCCGACCGTATTGCAGTCGCCATTGCAAAGCGTTGGAAATCGTCAAGTAGCCTTGCTCTGGCTTGTTCCGAAGGATTTCTTCGGCCAAGTTCTTCAACTCGATGTCGTCAACGGGCAGGTTCTTCTCTGACATGAAAGCCATCAAGTCTTCCTCGTTGCCGTCGCTTTCCACGATCTGGCGCAAGCCCCGAGTCATCTGGAAATCCGCCGTGCGCTGAGACTCTACGAATACAGTATCGGTAAAGCGCAGAGTTGCCGAGCGGGTCACTGAGTCGTCTGCCTTGTCGTATACGAAGACGATCAGGCCATATCCAAGGCCATAGACCTTCTGCCGGGCCGACCTGAACGGGCACGAAGACTGCGGTTGCTTGATACTCGTGACTTTCATGTCAACGCCAAGGTCAGGGAAATCAATACCGTTGGCAGAGTTGCCTGGTGAGAAATCGTAGCGTTTTTCTAGGTACAACCTGAACTTGTGTTCAAGGTAAGTCCCTACCGCCTTGCCATCTGTCACTCCGAACAATGCAGGTTCAGCGTGCGTACTCTCCAGATCGGAGAATGCCTGTGCTTCCACGCACAGTAGTTCGATGGTCAGTGCGATTTTGGTCATACCTCCATCTTACCTGCGAGAGTGATGCCGAAATCACAGGAGATGAAAGGCGCAAGGGGTTGGCACATAACAAAACACATGCCAACCACTCACGAAGGTCAACCCACCCTCAATGCAC
>JBJTHI010000136.1:0-3938 GCA_046094425.1 Burkholderiales bacterium
GGTGTCGTAAGTTAATGATTTGCTTGCTGAATTTGGTGTTTTGGTCTGATGACGATTTGAACGTCGAGCGTCAGACTCATGGCCTTTTGCGCCTGCGCGCGAAGGAATGCCATGCATCAAGGCAAGCTCGTGTTTTCTCAGGTGATGGCTCACCTGCCGTTGAACGTGTTTGCGCACTGCGTGGGCGCTCACCGGGGCAACCACAAGGTGCAGGATTTCTCCTGCCTGGACCAGTTCTTCGCTATGTCTTTCGCACAGTTGACCTACCGCGAGTCCCTGCGCGACATCGAGGTCAACTTGCGCGCGCAAGCCAAGCGGCTCTACCACATGGGGTTTCGCTGTGCGACGATTTCGCGCAACACCTTGGCCAACGCGAATGCCACTCGACCGTGGCAGATTTACGCGGACTTGGCCCAGCACCTGATTGGCATCGCCCGTCCGCTGTACGCCAACGAGCCATTGGGTGTCGATCTGGATGCGACCGTCTATGCATTCGACGCCACCACTATCGACCTGTGTTTGTCGGTCTATCCGTGGGCACCGTTTCGCCGCGCCAAGGCGGCCATCAAGCTGCATACGCTGCTCGACCTTCGGGGCTCGATTCCGAGTTTCATCCACATCACCGACGGCAAGACGCACGAGGTCAATGTGTTGGACGATCTGGCCATCGAGCCTGGTGCGTTCTACCTGATGGATCGGGGTTACCTGGACTTCGAGCGACTGTTTGTCATTCACCAGGCCCAGGCCTTCTTTGTCACGCGTGCCAAGAGCAACACCAAGTTCAAGCGGCGCTACTCGCACCCGGTCGATCGCACCGGCACGCCCGTCCTCTGCGACCAGACCGGCGTGCTGACGGTGTTCTATTCGGGCAAGGCCTATCCAGCACCCTTGCGACGCGTGGTGGTCAGAGACGACAGCGGCAAGCGCATCACGTTTTTGACGAACAACTTTGCCTTGCCGCCGGAAGTGATCGCGGCTCTGTACCGGCAGCGCTGGCAGGTCGAGTTGTTCTTCAAATGGATCAAGCAACACCTGCGCATCAAGGCGTTTCTGGGCACGAGCGAGAACGCTGTGAAGACCCAGATCTGGATCGCAGTGTGCACCTACGTGCTCATCGCCATCGTCAAAAAACGCCTGCATCTGCCCCATAGTCTCTACGAAATCCTACAAATCTTGAGCTTGACCATGTTCGAAACAACCCCAATAAATCAACTACTTACGCAACCCTCAACCAATTCGGACGCCAAAATCGACCCTCAACAGCTCGCTCTCCTCTGAAAAACGTTGGGACACTACTGATGTTTTATGGAAACCCCAACACAAAAAACCGGCGCACGCATCTGCTGATTACTTGTTCGCCTGCACCGCGCTGTTGGTGGGCTGGGAGAGGCCCCACACATAAGCCCCCAGCACATGGATTTGTTCTGGCGTTAAGCGCGCATTCTGCGCAGGCATGACATTGAGCTTGCCCTGGGTGACGATGCTCACAATGGCCTCTTCACCCCAGCCATGCAACCACACTTTGTCGGTCAGGTTGGGCGCGCCCAAGGCTTGGTTGCCTTTGCCGTCGGCACCGTGGCAAGCGGCACAAGCGCCGAACTTGGTTCTGCCTTCGTTGGCGGCAACGGCGTTGTGGGGGCTGCCCGAAAGACTGAGCACATATTGGGCCAGGTTACGCACATCTTGTGCAGAACCCACAGCGGCTGCCATAGGCGGCATATTGCCTTGGCGACCCTGGGTGAGGGTCTCTTTGATTTTGTCGTGCGAGCCGCCATAGAGCCAATCGCCGTCGGTGAGGTTGGGAAAACCTTTGCTGCCGCGTGCGTCCGAGCCGTGGCAGGCGGCGCAGTTGTTGATGTAAAGCCGCTCACCAATGGCCATGGCTTTGGGGTCTTTGGCCAACACCTCTGCGGGCTGGTTTACAAAATTGGCGTAAATCGCCGCCATGGCGGTGGCAGCAGTTTTTTGTTCCGCCTCATACTGCCCCTGACTACTCCAACCCAGCGAGCCTTTGGCACTGCCCAGGCCCGGATAGAGCAGCAAATAAACACCCGAGAACACCACGGTGATGATGAACAGTCCCATCCACCAGCGGGGCAGCGGGTTGTTCATTTCTTTCAAATCCACATCCCACACATGGCCGGTGGAATTGTCTTTGGCCATCACCGTGCGTTTGGAGGCGATGAACAACAGCAGCAAACACAACAACAATCCCAGAACGGTGGCCCCCGCGATAAACCAAGACCAACCGCTTGCGAAAAAGTCACTCATCTTTGGACTCCTTGGCGGCACTTGCGCCCGGCTCATTCAAAAAAGGAAGGTGTGCGGCTTCGTCAAACTGCGCTTGGTTGCGCTTAGACCAAGCCCACACCACGATGGCGGCGAATGCGATGAAGGACAACAGCGTCACCGCAACGCGCAGATGGTTGATGTCAAACAGGTTCATGTGTCACCTCACTTCACCGCGGTGCCCAGCACCTGCAAATAAGCCACCAAGGCATCCATTTCGGTTTTGCCTTTCACCTCATCTCCCGCCTTGGCGATTTCTTCATCGCTGTAGGGTGCGCCCAGGGTGCGCAGGGTTTTGAGCTTGGTGCTCATCTCAGCGGGGTTCACCACCGCCTTTTCCAACCAGGGGTAAGCGGGCATGTTGGACTCGGGCACCAAGTCGCGCGGGTTGATGAGGTGGATGCGGTGCCACTCGTCGCTGTACTTGCCGCCCACGCGGTGCAGGTCAGGGCCGGTGCGTTTGCTGCCCCATTGGAAGGGGTGGTCGTAGACCGACTCGCCCGCCACCGAATAGTGACCGTAACGCAGAGTCTCTGAGCGGAACGGACGGATCATCTGCGAGTGGCAGTTGTAGCAACCCTCGCGGATGTAGACGTCCCGCCCAGCCACTTGCAGCGCGGTGTAAGGCCTGAGTCCGGCCACCGGCTGGGTCGTACTTTTTTGGAAGAACAGGGGTACGATTTCTACCAGACCACCCACCACCACCACCAGCAGAATCAGCACGATCATGAGGAAGTTGTTGGTTTCAATTTTTTCGTGCGTGAAGCCTGATTTGCTGTTGTTGACATCAGCCATTTTTTGTATCTCCTTCAAGCGTGGGCCGTTGTGCCAGCAACCGCCGGAACACGCAGGGGTTCAAACTTGGAGCTCTTGGCCGTCATCACCACATTCCAAGCCATGATGAGCATGCCACCCAGGTACAGCAGCCCGCCAAGCAAGCGCACCACATAAAACGGGAAGCTGGCTTTCACGCTTTCGACAAAGCTGTAAACCAAGGTGCCATCGGGGTTCACTGCGCGCCACATCAACCCTTGCATCACACCAGCAATCCACATGGCAGCGATGTAGAGCACGATGCCCAGGGTCGCCACCCAAAAGTGCAACTCAATGGCCGCTTTGCTGTGCATTTGGGTTTTGCCAAACATGCGCGGCACCAGGTAGTACAGCGTGCCCATCGAAATCAAACCCACCCAACCCAAGGCACCACTGTGGACGTGGCCCACTGTCCAGTCGGTGTAGTGGCTCAGAGCGTTCACGGTTTTGATGGACATCATCGGCCCCTCAAAGGTGCTCATGCCGTAGAAGGAGAGCGAGACGATGAGGAATTTGAGGATGGGATCGTCACGCAGCTTGTGCCAGGCCCCTGACAGCGTCATGATGCCGTTGATCATGCCGCCCCAGCTCGGTGCCAGCAGCACCAGCGAGAACAACATGCCGATGCTTTGTGCCCAGTCTGGCAAGGCGGTGTAGTGCAGGTGGTGGGGGCCTGCCCACATATAGGTGAAGATCAGCGCCCAGAAGTGAACAATGGACAAGCGGTAGCTGTACACCGGGCGCTGCGCTTGTTTGGGAATGAAGTAATACATCATGCCCAGGAAGCCGGCGGTGAGAAAGAAGCCCACCGCGTTATGCCCGTACCACCACTGCAC
>JBJTHI010000137.1:0-1430 GCA_046094425.1 Burkholderiales bacterium
GGGGCAGCGTTTGGGGTCAAAATGCGACTCACACATTGAAACTTCCAAACCAAGTCCGTCGATGAACACCACAGCTTCCCTGAATGCTCAAACCCCTGGCGCTTCTGTGTCGGCGGGGGTTTTTTGACAGCTTGGTTAGGCCTTAGTTCTTGCCATGAAACGAATCCTTGCTTCTCTGCTTGCTGCAATTGGCGCAACCTCAGCACCTCAAGCCGCACCAAAAGTTGAAACAGTCGATATCAACTCGGTTCGGTACTCCATGCCAACCGTCGCGGCAGATCCAATTGAGTTTGTTCTGCCAACGAAAGAAAGTTTTCAAGGGGCACCTCAGTTTCACGAGGATGAGTGGGCGCAACTGGAGTTCTTCCCGAAGTCACGCTTGTCCGAAATTCAAAAGTTGCTTAAGGAGTTCAAAGCGTTTGAATTGTCCAACCGAACTCAGTACGGTTGGAACAAGATTTACGCTCGGAGAATTTCGCGGCCGCCGGTGCTTCCGGCAGGAGTATCTCTAAAAGACCTTGGCGCTGTTCTTCCGGCTCCAATCCTTGTAACTTCGTCAAAACCACTCGGCCAAGTTAAGAATGGTTTCTCAGTCAAGCTTGGAGAAAATGCTCATCTATACGGTCTTTCTGATAACAAGGGCACTTCCGTCCTGGCCGCTCACTTGGCAGGAGCAGATGACATGTTGCTCACGCGGGCCTTTACAACGCTCAACAGAAAGTACGCGTTAATTTTGGTTGATTGGCGCCAGCAGTTGCTGCTTGTTTCTGTAGCCCCGACTGGAGAAATTGATGTCTGGCGCCCGTAATCGGCCTAACCCGGCAGTCGAGAGGGACGGCCACAAGCTGCGCTTGTGGTTCCCTGCGCTTCGCTCCGGCCGCCCCTCACTTCTACGTAGGCCCGGCTGCCAAATGATTTTTAGACCCGCCACAGTAAATGACGCCGCTGCGATCAGTTCGCTCATTTACACGCTCGGGCAATCGTTCGTCGTTAACTCCGATGGCTCTGGCGCCGACCGTTTTTGGGCGTCGGTTTCGACCGAAGCTGAGGCCTCCTACATTCAAAGCACACGCTATCAATTCACGGTCGCTGAGGCTGGCAATTCACTAGCTGGCGTTATCGGCGTTCGAGACACCACCCACTTGTTTCATCTGTTCGTGGCCACTGATCACCAGCGCAAGGGTTTGGCCAAAATGCTTTGGCAGCATGTTCTCGGCAACCTGCAAGCCCGCGCATACCTTGGCCCAGTCACTGTCAATTCATCGCTCTCAGCCCAGCCGGTCTATGAGCGCTTTGGCTTTTTGCCATCAGGTTCAGTCACCCACGCCGATGGCATCGCATTCATCCCCATGTCTCTCAACATCGCCAATGGCCAGGCCTAACCATTCGTTCAACCGGACGTGCTTCGGCGTGGCTGCGCCGGGTGTCAT
>JBJTHI010000138.1:0-1561 GCA_046094425.1 Burkholderiales bacterium
ACCTCGCCGAAGCACAGTACAGGTTCAATCGCCGCTTCAATCTCAGCTCCATCTTGCCCCGCCTCTTGCGGGCCGCTTGCCTCACTACCCCTCGCAACGCCAGGTTCATTCGTGCAGCTGAGGTTTGTCGCTAATCAGGAACCCATATGACCAACTCGCGCCTCACGGATCCCGAAGTGCTGGAGTTCCGCTTCCCGGTGCAACTGGACAGTTACGAGATTCGCCCCAACTCTGGCGGCAAAGGTAAATACGTGGGCGGAAATGGCGGCATTCGACGAGTTCGTTTCTTGGAGAAGATGACCGCCTCGATTCTCTCCAACGGCCGCAACAGTGGCGCCTTCGGTGCTGCGGGCGGTTCGCCTGGCGCGCCCGGCGTCAATAAGGTGGAGCGTGCCAACGGCCAGACAGAAGTACTGGGCCACATCGGTTCCACCGAGATGGAGCCTGGTGATGTGTTCGTGATCGAAACCCCAGGGGGTGGCGGTTACGGACGCGCGGTGTAAATCAAGACAACCCAGGAGGTGAGCATGAGCTATGAACGCATTTTGGTTCCGATAGATTTTTCGGACGATTCTTTGAACGCCTTGAACAAGGCGGTGGCGGAGTTTGCTAAACCGAGCACCACCATCGTTTTGTTGCACGTGGTCGACGCAGGCACGGACGAAGCCAATGCGCTTTCGCAGGGGCGTATGCAGGCTGTCTCTCGCGGCACGATCAGCCCTGACGAAGTCCCCGGTACGGTCCCACTGCCAACGGCTGCACGGTTGAAGCAGTTGCAAGACTTGGCTGCCCCGCATGCGGGCAAGTGCAAACAACTGGACGTGCAGGTGGTTGTGGGCCAGCCCACCGAAAAAATCATCGAGGCTGTCACGGCCCACGCCATCAACCTGGTCATCATGGGCTCGCACGGCATCGGTGGTTTGGGCAAGATGCTGTTTGGAAGCACGACCTACGACGTGGCCCGCAAGGTGCGCTGCTCGGTGCTCATCAGCAAGCGCTGATCGCTTGCTTCGGTTTGAAGCGAGTCAAGCTACCGTGACATGCTCGCACTCAAACTGCTGTTGATTGGTGCAACGGTCTATTTGTCCTCCCTGGCCGCCAGGCGGGGAGGGCATGTGTTGGCCGGTTTGGTGACGGGGCTGCCCATGATCCTCGCGCCCATCCTGGGCATCGTGCTGGTGGATCATGGCCCGGAACTGACTAAAAACATTACCTGGGCCACCATTGCCTGTTTCCCCGCCACACTCTTGCATGCGCTGGTGTTCGGCCATGCAGCACGGCGCTTTGGTTGGCCGCTGTGTTTGTTGTTTGCCAGTCTGGCTCACCTGCTCGCGGCGGCGACCTTGTCTTGGTTGGCGTTGCCCGCCTTCGTCATGGCTTTGCTGGCCGCAGCTGCTCCCAGCATCACTTTGGCCTTGATGCCTAACCAAGCTGTCAAAAAACCCCCGCCGACACAGAAGCGCCAGGGGTTTGAGCATTCAGGGAAGCTGTGGTGTTCATCGACGGACTTGGTTTGGAAGTTTCAATGTGTGAGTCGCATTTTGACCCCAAACGCTGCCCC
>JBJTHI010000139.1:0-6455 GCA_046094425.1 Burkholderiales bacterium
CGCAATGTGTGAGCGATGCCGTGGTCGCACAAACCCTGCAACAGTCTGCCCAGTTGTGGCATCTGCGCGAGAGCATTCCCTTGGCCCAGGCCCAAGAAGGGCTGAACATCAAACACGACATTGCATTGCCCATCTCACGCATCCCGGCTTTTGTGGCCCACACCGATGCGCTGTTGGCCAGCCATGTGCAGGGCATTCGTTTGGTGAACTTCGGCCACTTGGGTGACGGCAATTTGCACTACAACGTGCAAGCGCCTGTTGGATGCGATCCCGCCGCGTTCCTACAAGAACACGAGTCGGCTGTGAACCACATCGTCTATGAAGCCGTCGCCGCCCACGGCGGCTCCATTTCGGCCGAACACGGCATCGGGCAACTCAAACGAGAAACCTTGGTGAACTACCAGTCACCCGTGGCCTTGCAGATGATGCGGGCCATCAAACAAGCCTTGGATCCACAAGGGGTGATGAACCCGGGGCGGGTGGTTGATTGAAGTTTCCATAAACCGTGACAACACACATCGTTCGGGCGACCCTTCGACAGGCTCAGGGCGAACGGATTTGTTTTGTCGTGGAATTCATAAACATCAATCAGCCCTGCCACGTTCAGTGAAAGTCGCGGCTGCGGTTGCTCAAACCCTGTAACCAATCGGAGTGGTCAATCAACCGTTGCGCCAGCAAATGGGCCACACCGCCCACTTGCTGCCAGCGGCCAAACACCGTCATCAAACGGGCACCCAACAGGGCTTTGCGCTGACTTTGAGCCACTTGGGGCCAGACGATGACGTTGATGGCACCGGTTTCATCTTCCAGTGTCACAAACACCACGCCTTTGGCCGTGGGCGGACGCTGGCGGTGCGTGACCAGCCCACTGGCACGGGCGAGGCGGCCATGAGGAAAGTGTTGAAGCTGCTCGGCCGACACCACTTTAAGTTGGGCCAGTTCAGGACGCAGCATGGCCACCGGATGGCGGTTCAAGGTCAAACCGAGGCTGCGGTAGTCGGCCAGCATGGCTTGGGCTTCGTTGGGTGGTGCAAGCGCCACTTCCGCGCAGTACGGAAGGCTCGCCTCGGAACGGCGGGTCTGCGCCAACAAAGCCGTGGGGCGGGTATCCAGCCCCGCCACAGCCCATGCCGCTTGGTGGCGATGGCCGGCCAAACTCTCCAGCGCATTGGCGGCGGCCAGGGCCTGTAAGTCTTGGGTGTTCAGTTCGGCACGCTGGGCCAAATCGTCCACGTGGGAAAAAAGCCGCTGCTCTCGGGCTTGCGTGATACGTGAAGCAGCCGCCCGGCTCAAACCCGCCACCTGGTTCAAACCCAAACGCACGGGCCACAGCCCTGCCCTGGTAGCCGCCACGCCATTGCTTTTACTGGGCGGCACGAGACTGCTGTCCGCCTCACTGCTTTGCACATCCACCGGCAGCACCGCCACCCCATGGGCACGGGCGTCGCGCACCAACTGCGCCGGGGCATAAAAACCCATGGGCTGGCTGTTCAGCAAGGCCGCCAAAAACGCATCGGGGTGGTGGCATTTGATCCAGCAACTGGCCAACACCAAGAGGGCAAAACTGATGGCATGGCTTTCAGGAAAGCCATATTCACCAAAGCCCTGAATTTGTTTGAAGATGCTCTCGGCAAATTCAGGCGCATAACCCTTGGCCACCATGCGTCCCACGAGTCGCTCATGAAACGGCCCCAAACCGCCTTTGCGCTTCCAGGCCGCCATGGCGCGGCGCAGTTGGTCGGCCTCGCCCGGCGTGAAGTCGGCGGCCAACACGGCGAGTTGCATCACCTGTTCTTGAAAGATGAGCACGCCCAGGGTGCGCTGCAGGGCTTGCGCCACTTCGGGGCTGGGGTAAGTCACAGGCTCTTCCCCGCTGCGGCGGCGCAAATACGGATGCACCATGCCGCCTTGGATGGGCCCTGGCCGCACGATGGCCACCTCAATAACCAAGTCGTAAAAACAGCGCGGCTGCAAACGCGGCAGCATGCTCATTTGGGCGCGGCTTTCAATTTGAAAAACGCCCACGGTATCGGCACGGCAAGCCATCTCAAACGTGGCGGCATCGTCCACCGGAATGTCGGAAAGGCGCAGATGCGCCGTCTCGGGCAAACCCAGTTTCTGGCTCACCGCGAGCAAAGCGCGGCGCAAGGCGGTGAGCATGCCCAGGGCCAGAATGTCCACCTTCAAAATGCCCAGGGCGTCGAGGTCGTCTTTGTCCCACTGCACCACGCTGCGCCCCGGCATGGCAGCGTTTTCCACGGGCACGAGCTGCGCAATTTGTTCGCTGGCAATGACAAAACCGCCGGGGTGCTGGCTCAAGTGGCGCGGAAAACCAATGAGCTGCTCGGTCAGTTCCATCCACAACCGGGTGGTGTGGGCCGCCGGGTCAAAGCCGTTTTCACGCAAGCGTTCGGGGTCGATGCTTTTGCCATCAAACCACTGCTGGCTTTTGGCGACTGCGTCGATGCGCTGCAAATCAATGCCCAGCGCCCGGCCCACATCACGCAGCGCGCTGCGCGGGCGGTAGGTGGTGACCACCGCCGTGAGCGCCGCACGGTGGCGGCCATATTTGCGGTAAATGTATTGAATAACCTCCTCGCGCCGCTGGTGCTCAAAGTCCACATCAATGTCGGGTGGCTCACCGCGCTCGGCGCTGATGAAACGCTCGAAGAGCAAGGTCATGGTGGCTGGGTTGACCTCGGTAATCTGCAAACAAAAACACACCGCCGAATTGGCCGCACTGCCCCGCCCTTGGCACAAGATGCCTTGGTCGCGTGCCCACCGAACGATGTCGGCCACGGTGAGGAAATAGGGCTCGTAGTGCAACTGCTCAATCAGCGCCAGCTCGTGTTCAATTTGCGCCCTCACCTTGGGCGGCACCCCGCTGGGGTAACGCTTGAGCGCGCCGCTTTCAGTCAGCGCACGCAAATGGCTGCTGGGCGTGGTACCCGCAGGCACCAGTTCTTGCGGGTATTCATAACGCAGCTCGTCCAGCGAAAACGTGCAGCGCTCGGCCCACACCACGGTTTGCGCCAGCGCGGGTGCCGGATACAAAGCCTGCAAGCGCAAACGCGAACGCAAATGCGCCTCGGCATTGGCCTGCAACTGCCAACCGCACTGAGCCACAGGCAGCTTCAAACGTGTGGCCGTCAACACATCTTGCAGCGGCTTGCGCGAACGCCGGTGCATCAGCACACCGCCCGCAGCCACCAGCGCCAAACCGGTTGTTTCATGCACCTGCTGCAAGCGCACCAGCACCTCGTCTTCACCGCCCAAGTGCAGCCGCTCCATCAACAAACCCGCACGCTCACCGCACCAGGCCTTGAGCCACAAGGCTTGCGACAACAGATCATCCAAGGGCTGCAGCAAACCCGGCAGCAGCAGCACCAAGCATTCCGGCAAACCCGCTAAAAACGGCGCGTTGGGAATGGCACCTTGCAGGTCGCCTGGATACGCCAAGTACTGCCCCTTGGCCGCACGGCGACGCGCCACCGTGATCCACTGCGACAAATTGCCATAACCCCGCCGCGTTTGCGCCAGCACCACCAGCCGTGCATGCGGCGCACCCTCGGGCGTGGTGAGCTGCATCTCGCTGCCCACAATGAAGTGCAAGCCCAATTCCTTGGCCTTGACATGACCACGCACCACCCCGGCCAAGGAACATTCATCGGTGAGTGCCAACGCGCTGTAACCCAAATCAAACGCACGCCGCACCAGCTCCTCCGGGTGGGAGGCCCCGGTGAGAAAACTGAAATTGCTGCGGCAGTGCAGCTCGGCGTATTGAGGTAGGCGGTGCGGCAGCATACTGTGTATTTATACAGTACTTTGCTGCTTGGTGGTTACTCAGGGACGTTGGGGCCAAAACTGTGAGAGCACGGATTTTTCGATGCCAGTTTTGGCTGCGATACTTCGGCGCTTGCGGTTGAAGCTCCCGCCCGTGGCATCGGCACCGTCGGCTGGGGCTGCGAATCTCGTTCAATCCGCGTGATCAAAAAACCAAAGACTGCCCACCGTGAACAAGCAACAACTCGCCGCCAAAATCTGGGAATCGGCCAACCAGATGCGCTCAAAAATTGAGGCCAATGAATACAAGGACTACATCCTCGGCTTCATCTTCTACAAATACCTCTCCGACAAACTGGTGCGCTATGCCAAAAGCCAGGGCTTTAGCGACCAAGAAATTACCGCCCTGTCAGAAGACGACGCCGAGGCGGTTGAGCACATCAAAAGCAACATCGGCTACTTCATCGCCTACCCGCACCTGTTTTCCACCTGGATCGAACACAAAAGCGACTTTGGTGTGTCCCATGTGCACGATGCCCTCTCGGCCTTCAGCCGCCTCATCCACCCCCACCACAAGCGCCTGTTCGAGGGCATTTTCAAAACCCTAGAGACGGGTCTGAGCAAACTCGGTGACACCGCCGCCAAACAAACCAAGGCCATCAGCGAACTGCTCCAGCTCATCAAAGACATCCCCATGGATGGTCGCCAGGGCTACGACGTGCTCGGTTTCATTTACGAATACCTCATCGGCATGTTTGCCGCCAACGCGGGCAAAAAAGCGGGCGAGTTCTACACGCCGCACGAGGTGTCTGTGCTCATGTCCGAGATCATTGCGCACCATGTGAAAGACCGCGAAACCATCCAAATTTACGACTCCACCAGCGGCTCGGGCTCGCTCTTGCTCAACATTGGCCAGTGCATTGCCAAGCACATGGCCGACAAAAACAACATCAAATACTTTGCCCAAGAACTCAAAGAAAACACCTACAACCTGACCCGCATGAACCTCGTCATGCGCGGCATCCATGTGGCCAACATCGTCACCCGCAATGCCGACACCCTGGAAGACGACTGGCCGTACTTTGACGACCACGACCCCGTCAACACCTACAACCCGCTCTACCTCGACGCCGTCGTCTCCAACCCCCCCTACTCACAAAAGTGGGACCCGCTCTACAAAGACAGCGACCCCCGCTACGCCCGCTTTGGCCTCGCCCCCAAGTCCAAGGCCGACTACGCCTTTTTGCTGCACGACCTTTACCACCTCAAACCCGGCGGCATCATGGCCATCGTCTTGCCGCATGGCGTGCTGTTTCGCGGCGGGGAGGAAGGTGCCATTCGTAAAAACCTGATCGAAAACGACCACCTGGAAACCATCATTGGCCTGCCGCCCAACATCTTCTTCGGCACCGGCATTCCCACCACCATCCTGGTGCTGCGGCAAAAACGCGAGCACAGCGATGTGCTTTTTGTTGATGCCTCTAGGGGTTTTGCCAAAGAAGGCAAAAGCAACAAACTCCGCGCCAGCGACGTCAAAAAAATCACCGACACCGTCATTGGCCGCACCACCCTGCCGCGCTACAGCCGCCTGGTGCCCAAGACCGAGCTGCAGGCCAACGACTACAACCTCAACATTCCGCGTTATGTCGACTCCTCCGAGCCTGCCGAGCGCTGGGATTTGTACGCCTCCATGTTTGGCGGCATTCCACTGAGCGAGCTGAACGCGCTGGCGGACTACTGGAGCGCCTTCCCCAGCCTGCGCGCCGCCCTGTTTGCCGACAACGGCACGCCCTACGTGGCGCCCCAGGTGCAAGACCTCGCCCTGGCCACCCGCGAACATGCCGAGGTGAAGGCCTACCACCAAGCCTTCACCACCGCCTTTGCCAACTTCACCCCCTGGCTGCGTGGCGAGTTGATCTTGCCCATGCTCACCCTGCCCATCCCGCAGCAAGAGGAGCGCATCAGCAACGAGCTGTTCGCCCGCCTGGCCCCGCTGCCCCTCATTGACAAATACCAGGCCTACCAAATTCTCGACGACCACTGGCAACCCATCGCCATCGACCTGGAAATTCTCCAAACCGAGGGCATTGAAGCAGCCCGCACGGTAGACCCCCACATGGTCGTCAAAAAGAAAGACGGCAAAGACGTGGAGGTGCAAGAAGGCTGGAAGGGCCGCATCATGCCCTTCGAGTTGGTGCAGTCCATCCACCACCAGGAGGAGCTGGCCGCGCTGCGCAACCAAGAAGCGAGCCTCAGCGAAGTCACCGCTTCCATTGACGAGTTGCTGGACAGCCTCGGCGAGGAAGAAAAAGACAGCGCCATCGCACAAGAACTCCTGAGCGAATCGGGCGACAAATTCATTCCCGCTGCCGTCGCCAAAGAAGCCAAACTCCTGCTCACTGAAGCTCAAAAGTCGGGTGACTTCGACCCCGAATCCTTCGAGGCCAAAATCATCCAGGCCGCCGATGGGCTCGCCCAAGAAAAAACCTTGAAAGCCGCCATCAAACGTGATGCCGCCGCCCTGCACCTGCAAACCAAAACCACGATCGAAAACTTAAGCGATGCGCAGGTGTTTGATCTGTTAGAGCGCAAGTGGATCACGCCTTTGATCGAGGCCCTGCACCGCCTGCCCGGCCAGCAGATGGATGGACTGATTGGCAAGCTGGAAGCCC
>JBJTHI010000140.1:0-23863 GCA_046094425.1 Burkholderiales bacterium
TTCAACCCCGGTGATTGCCTCGATAGTCAGTCACAATCGCTCCGGTTATAAACCGTGATTTAGAACCTATCCGTGCATAAGACAGCCCTGCGTTGTGACGACAAAGCGCGTCTGCGGCGTTGCAACCCTTGCCCAGGGGGAGACCCTGGGCTGCGGCTTGCGCCTTGCATCCATCGCTTTGTCGTCACAACGCAGGGCTGTCTTATGCACGGATAGGTTCTAAATCACGGTTTATAACCGGAGCGATTGTGACTGACTATCGAGGCAATCACCGGGGTTGAATCGAATTCGCAACGCCACCATGTCAGGCACTGGTATCCAGTTAAGACGTACTCCGTAATCGCAAACCCATCAGCCAATCACCATGAACCAAAACACCCAACACGCGCGCGTCCTGATCCTGGGATCAGGCCCTGCTGGCTACACCGCTGCCATTTACGCAGCTCGCGCCAACCTCAAACCCATGCTGGTGACCGGCTTGGCGCAAGGCGGCCAACTCATGACCACCACCGAGGTAGACAACTGGCCCGCCGATGTGGCAGGCGTGCAAGGCCCCGAGTTGATGCAGCGTTTCTTGCAGCATGCAGAACGATTCAATGCACAAATTGTGTTTGACCACATCCACACAGTGGATTTTTCCAAGCGCCCCTTCACCCTGCAAGGCGACTCCGGCCAATACACCTGTGACGCCCTCATCATCGCCACCGGTGCCTCGGCGAAATACATTGGTCTGCCTTCAGAGGAAGCCTTCATGGGGCGAGGCGTGAGCGGCTGTGCGACCTGCGACGGCTTCTTTTACAAGGGGGAAGAGGTGTGTGTGGTGGGTGGGGGCAACACAGCGGTCGAAGAGGCGCTTTACCTCTCCAACATTGCCAGCAAAGTTCACCTGATCCACCGCCGCGACAAATTTCGCGCTGAGGCCATTCTGGTAGACAAGCTCATGGACAAAGTGGCCGCCGGAAAAATGCAATTGCATTTATGGAACACCTTGGACGAAGTGCTGGGGGACGCCAGCGGCGTGACCGGCGTGCGCTTGAAAAACACGCAAGATGGCAACACGCAAGACCTGACCCTCAAAGGTTGCTTCATCGCGATTGGACACCAGCCCAACACCGACATTTTCAAAGACAAACTGGAAATGAAAGACGGCTACATCGTGACCCGAAGTGGCTTGAACGGTCTGGCAACCATGACCAGCGTGCCTGGCGTATTTGCGGCGGGCGACGTGCAAGACCACATCTATCGTCAGGCCATCACGAGCGCGGGAACAGGCTGTATGGCAGCGCTGGACGCGCAGCGGTTTTTGGAACAGTGACCTCACCACGCGGCTGCTTACACATGGCATTGAACGTTGTTTTGTACCGATTTGTAGCTTGGATTGCCGCTGGTTTATGCCTGCTTGGACTCGGGGTCAGCAATCTAGGGACAAACGTTCACGAACGTTTATTACTAGCCCCCATGATGAATGTGCTGGAGCCCTGCGTTCAAGCAGTAAACGCGGTGGTAAAGAACGGAACAACATCTATTACCCAATGGTGTGGGGTTGACAGCAAATCGGTGGGTCCTGTGGTTGAGGCCACTTTGTCCCCCCTGGGACCACGTTTTCCCGCGAATCCTCAGATGGAGCTGGGATATACCCTACCTATCCCTTTGCTGCGTTTGTTGCAACTGAAGGGGGGGGACTGGATGGTCGATAGACATGCGCTGCAGAAACTGGTGCAGACGTTGGTGGAAGTAGACCGCCCTGTCGTCATGTACTTATTCTCTACACACTTCGGGGTGCGCGCCCCCATAGAGCATGTGCTTGCCGCGAATCCTGAGAACTTGTTAGCCTCCCAAAAGGGGGGGTTGCCGATCGACAGCTATCTCGGCGACGAGGTTTTTCCATGGAACTTCACCACGCCAGATAACGAGATCACCCGAAGACGTATTCAGGTGATTGACGCTTTTTTTGACGAAGTGTGTCAGCTTTCACCAACACACAGAAAAAAAATCCGTGGCGTCACCATGTTGGGTGAGTTGCACCATATGTTTCCCAAGCTAGAAAGCGGCATGGGGTTTCATTCGCCCTACGTGATCACAGACTACAGCGCCGCATCCAAAGAAGACTTTCGGCGCTTCCTCAAGCTGCGTTATCGCCATCTGCGCAGTTTCAACCAAGCCGTTGGTGACAGCTATCCATCGTTCATGGCAATTGAACCACCCAGCAAAGACATCAGGCGTCAGCCTTTGACCCGTTTCACCGAGCACATTGACGCGTTCGCGCATGGGACGTTCCCGGTGGCTGGATGGACCTACGTGCCCGGCGTTCCCAAGGGCCAACATGCGTGGATTCGGATCTACCGCAATGGTCAGTATTTGGGCCGCACCGCTATTCGTGGTGGCAGGCAAGACGTCGCCTCAGCACACCCAGAATTTGGCACCGCCGACGTGGGATGGCAATTCGACGTCGATTTCAGAAAACTCGAGGTGGGTCAACACCGCATCGACGTGATGCTGGAAAGTACGTCATCGGAGTTGATCCACCTGGGAACAAGAACCGTTGCCGTGATGGGGCGAGACCAAGCTACGCCGCCAGAGTTGCCGCAGCAACCATTGCCACCGCACATCAAGGACTCCAGCGCTATTCCCTCATCCATTGACGCCCCCATCGAAAAGTCGGCCTACTTTTACAACCCGCTGGTATCGCTTTGGCACGAGTTTCGCGGCGAACAAGTGGTGAACTATTTGGCCTATTTCGACGCCCATATTCGTCGCTCTTGCCTGCGCGATACGCCAACATATACCCATCAAATCCTGCCCTTTATCAACCCTGGATGGGATCGTCACCGCTTCGCTGTTGAGCGCTCATTGCAGCCATTTGGTCAAACCCGCAACGGCATCAGTCTTTACGGCGATGCCACTTATGGACGAAATTTCGCTGAGTGGTTTAAAACCTCACGTCTGGCCGGTTATGGTGTAACCGAATTTCACCCGCTTAAACCGTTGTCTCCCGACGAATTGCAAGCTGTGTTCGAGAGTCACCGTCGGCGAGGTGCAGATTTCGTATCGTTTTTTTTGGAACCACGCGGACTCATACCTGGCAGTGGCGTGGGTCTCAATCAATTTAGTTTTGATCCCCAGATTCCCAACTACAGCTCAGATGTGCTCTACCACTCCACGCGAGCGGTCATTCAAAAAAAATCCGTTCAGTGAAGCCGTGGCCCCGCCGCCATTGACGGCGGCGGGGTCTTGCGCTGACAGGTCAACGCCATGTTGAAACCGATGCAGCCACTAAGCAACCCAACGCAACTGGCCTGAGCGCGGTTGATCCAACCCGACAAACGCGAAATCGATTTCCGGTTGGCGACCGTCGATCAAATCTGCAATGGCTCGGCCCGAACCGCAGCCGTGCGTCCAGCCCAAGGTTCCGTGGCCCGTGTTGAGAAAGAAGTTGCTCAACTTGCTGCGACCGATATAGGGCACGTTGCTTGGGGTGGCAGGTCGCAGGCCCGTCCAGTATTGGGCGCCTTCACCGTTGGTCATTTCTGGGAACAACGCTCGCACGCGACGCACGATGGCCTGGCAGCGATGCAAGTTCAACTCGGTGCTGTATCCATTGAGTTCGGCCGTCCCAGCAATGCGCAACCGATTTCCTAGGCGAGAAAAAACGAGCTTGTATTCGTCGTCGGTGAGGGAGACCTGATAAGACTTGTCTGGCGCTGTCACCGGAAGGGTTACCGAATAGCCTTTGGCTGGATAGATGCGCAGTGCAATGCCGAGCTGCTGCGCCCAGGTGGTGCTGAAGGAGCCCAGGCACAGCACATAACCATCGGCCTTCTCGCTGCGCACCACACCGGTGGCGTCGGCTACTTGAACCTCTGACACCTTATCCCCTTCCCGTTTGATGCCGACGATCCGGGTGTCATACAAAAACTTGACGCCCGCCTGGGCGCACAAAGTAGCGAGCCCCTGGGTGAATTGATGGGCATCGCCCGATTCGTCGCTGGGGGTCATGCTGCCGCCGACGAGTTGTGATCGGCACTGGGCCAAGGCCGGCTCGATGGTCACGCATTCATCGGGCGTTTTCATGTCCAGCTCACATCCATGCTCACGCATGATGCGCGCAGGTTCCTGCGCAGCCTCGAATTCAGCCTCCGACGTGTAGAAATGCAAGATGCCTTGGGTGCGTTGGTCATATTGCAAGCCGGTCTGATGACGAAGTTGCTGCAAGGTACTGCGGCTAAACAAGCCCAGGTTAACCATCTGCCGAATGTTGTGCCGGGTACGCGCTGGCGTGCACTCACGCAGAAAACTCAAACCCCAGGCCCACTGGTTCCAGTCGGCCCTGAGCCTGAACAACAAAGGAGCGTCTTCCTGAGCCAACCATTTCAGGACTTTCAAAGGTGCACCGGGGTTGGCCCAAGGCTCCGCATGGGACACACTGATCTGGCCTCCATTGGCAAAACTGGTCTCCATTCCAGCCGCGGGCTGCCGGTCAATGACAGTGACATCGTGGCCAGATTGACGCAGAAACCAAGCCGTTGTGACGCCGGTGACGCCAGCGCCGAGGACGATGATTTTTTTCATGGGGAATTGCTCCGTTCGAGTCAAAACAACTGAGTGCGAACGGGAAACGCATGCTTGCCCGGGTCTGGCAAATCCATAACCCATAGAGAGCGCGCGCATCCCGCGCCGCTCCCCCTGTCCTCGGTACCTGAGAGATTCAGGCTAGGCCGCCTTGGCCGAGCCCTTGCTCCTTCGGTGGAAGCACGCTATCGACGGTGCTTCACTCTCCAGATTCGGCTGAATTTGGTTTCAGTATCCTCCGCGCGACGCGGAGCCTGAGCGTTCATGGGAGATTGCGCCTTCGGCGGCATGTGTCAAACAAGACGCATGCACTCTCCTGAAACCAAGGCCAATTGTGGCACGAGACACCCCACAAACGCCACATCCATGCAGACGGATAGGCAAGTGGCACTGACATCTTTCACGCTCACGGTTCGTGACGAACACCCAGGTAGCGTTGAACATTCTGCGCGGCTTGCTGTCCTGTGGCCAAGCAGGCGGTCAGCAAATAGCCGCCTGTGGGCGCTTCCCAGTCCAACATTTCTCCTGCACAAAACACCCCCGGCAACACCTTCAACATGCCATCTTGGTTCATGGCTTCAAAACAAACGCCGCCTGCAGTGCTGATGGCTTCGCCGATGGGCCTGGCGGCCGCTAGTTTGAGGGGCACTGCCTTGATGGTCTTGGCCAGTATGTCGGATTGGGCCATTTGCTGCCTGGTGAGCACCTCGTACAACAAAGCCGCCTTCACATCGGTCAGATTCAAACGTGATTTGAGGTGGGTGGACAACGAGCGCGCGCCGCGTGGCCGGGCCACCTCAAGCAGCACCTGCGCGGAATCCATCTGGGGCAACAAATCCACGTACACCAGAGCCTGGCCCTGCCGGTTGATTTGCTCACGAATCAATGCTGACGCGGCGTAAATCAAACTGCCTTCGACCCCTGTTTGGGTCACCACAAACTCGCCCCGCTTTGCAAACACTTCTCTCTCAGCCGCCATCACCTTCAAGCTCACGTTTTTCAACGCGGCACCGGCATGGCGGGTGCTGAAAAGAGGCGTCCAACCAAGCAATGCCTGGCCCTGGCTGTTGGTGTGTTGCGCATCAAAGCCGCAGTTGGACGGCTGCAAGGGCGCAAGATCCACACCCGCCTCCTGAAGCACGGGCCACCATGCCCCGTCAGAGCCCAGACGTTTCCAACTCGCGCCGCCCAAGGCCAAGATGCAGGCGCGGGTTTGCAGGGTGAATTCTTGGTTGTCATGGGCGAAACGCAAACCCACCGAAGCCATGTCTTGTGCACCGCCTCTTGAAAACCCCAGCCAGCGGTGACGCATCTGAAAACGCACGTTCATGGATCGCAAACGCTGCAACCACGCCCGCAACAGCGGCGCGGCTTTCATATCGGTGGGAAATACGCGGCCCGAGCTGCCGACGAAGGTGCTGACACCCAAGCCTTCGGCCCAGCGCCGAACGGCGGGGCCATCCATCGCGGTCAATGCTTCCTTCAAATGGTCGCTGCGCTGGCCGTAGCTTGCCAAAAAAGGGGCGAAAGGCTCGCTGTGCGTGAGGTTCAAACCACCCCGGCCCGCGAGCAAAAACTTGCGCCCGGCTGAAGGCATGGCGTCGAACACATGAACGGACAAACCGTTTTCAGCCAACACCTCGGCCGCGCGCAGACCGGCCGGGCCCGCGCCCACCACGACCACATCGGGCATTGACATTGTTTGAGATGGAGAAGTCACGAGCGAATTGTCAACTTTGCGCGACGGGTTGTTTTTCTCACCGGCAAAGCCTCATTGGCAATCGTCGCAAAAGCACGCCGGAATTGTTCTTTCATCCAGTCCAGGCCCACATCGCCTGCGCTGTCGCGCCGCCATAGCATGTTCACGTTGAAGGTGCCCAAGTCCAAAGGCGGCTCGCATACTTGCAAGCCCGCCACACGTGACAACGCGAGGCAAGTCGGCGTGGGTGCGGTGGCCACGGCATCCAGGCGCATCAGGAAGGCCGGTAAGGCAGAAAAATGGGTCAAGGCGGTTTGAATGCTGCGCTGTAGCCCCAGCGCGCGCAGGGAGGCGTCGACGATGCCCTCGCGGCCCAGTGGCGATACCAGCACATGGCGCATACCCACATAAGCATCCAGCGACAGTGGCAGCTTCACCTTGAGCCTCGTGGCGTCGATCAAACAAGCAAACCCCAGCTCGCCCAGCTTTTCTTGGCCCAGGGACAACCGCCCCAGTGGGCCAGAGACCATGGCCAAGTCGATGTCGCGTTCGTCGAACGACTGCTCCACCGTGTAGCGGTTCACCCGCCGCAGCACGATGCTCACGCCCGGTGCTTCGTTGGCCAAGATTTCCGCCAAACGGGGCCCCAGGGCCAGTTCCAGGTCGTCCGTCATGCCCAGGGTGAAGCGGCGTTTGGACTGCTGGCTGTCAAAGGTGAGCTGGGCCAGCATCAAATCGTGCAGGCTGGCAAGTTGCTGTCCCAGCGGTTCGGCCATGGCGCGGGCCCGTGGGGTGGGCTCCATGCCGCTGCGGGTGCGCACAAAAAGCGGGTCGCCTGCGGTGTCGCGCAAGCGCGTCAAAGCCGCGCTCACAGCGGCTTGGCTCAGGGACAGGCGCCGCGCCGCGAGTGTCACGCTGCGCTCTTGCCACAAGGCCAAGAAGACCACGCCGAGGTTGAAGTCGATTTTTCTTAATTCACTAAAACCGATTTTCATAATTCACATTATTTGTTTGACCACTTTTTAACACCCCGTCACACTGCTGTCATCTTTTTGTCACTCACCTTGAATTCATGTGTCAACTGCTCGCCATGAGCTGCAAGCTCCCGGCCACCATCAATTTCTCTTTTGAAGGGTTTGCCACCCGTGGCGGCCAAACCGATGAGCACCGCGACGGATGGGGTATTGCGTTTTTTGAAGATGAAGGCTGCCGCATGTTTTTAGACACGCTGTCTTCGGTTACCTCGCCCATTGCCAGCCTGATCAAACACTACCCCATCAAGTCACGTTACGTGATTGCCCATATCCGCAAAGCCACCGAAGGCAGCGGCGGCGTGGCATTACAAAACTGCCACCCCTTTCAGCGCGAGTTGTGGGGTCGCCCTTGGATCTTTGCCCACAACGGGCAAGTCAATGCCTTCACCGACCGTTCAGGCATTCCGTCAATTCACACCTCAGTCGGCCAAACCGACAGCGAGCGGGCGTTTTGCTACATCTTGAACCAGCTTCGCTCGCGTTATGCGGCCCAGCCTTCCTTGTCGGAGTTAACCCGTTCTGTCCGTGAACTGGCCCGCGAGATCGCCGTATTTGGCACCTTTAATTTTTTGCTCTCCAACGGTGAATTCTTGTTTGCCCACTGCACCACGAATCTGCAGTTCGTCACTCGGCGCCACCCTTTCACCACCGTGAAGCTGATCGATTGCGATATGCAAATCGACCTGAGCAAACACAACAGCATTGATGACGTGATCAGCGTCATTGCCACCCAACCCCTCACCACCAACGAAGAATGGCAAGCCTTTGAACCCGGGGAATTGCGGGTTTTCGTTGATGGCCGCAGTGTGGATGTGACGGAAAACCCGGTTACCCTCTGAGTCCCATTCCCCGCCCTCAGCTCGCCGCAGCGGCGCTTCAGTTCTTGTGTTGTTCAAAACTTTGTCAAGGAGATACCCGATGACGTTCCAGCTCAAACCCCTCATCAAACCCATTGGCCGCTTTGTTTTGTCCACCGCCTTGGTTGCCACGCTCATGGGTGGCGTGGGTGGTGTTGCCGCGCAAGACCTGCGCATCGGCTTGTCCAGTAACCCGCAGTCCGCTGACCCGCATTTTTTCAACAACGATGCCATAAGCGCCATGCTCAGTCATGTGTACGAAACCCTGATCACGCTGGATCCGGACACCAAGCTGGTTCCAGGCTTGGCTGTGTCGTGGAAAGCCGTGAACGACAACACCTGGGAGTTCAAACTGCGTGAGGGCGTGAAGTTTCACGACGGCAGCCCCTTGACTGCTGAAGACGTGGTGTTCTCCCTGAACCGCCCGGCCACCATCACCAACAGCCCCAGCTCCTTCGCGCAGTTCACGCGCAACATCACCAACACCCGCGTGGTCAACGACACCACACTCTTGCTCACCACCGCCACGCCAGCGCCCTTGCTGCCCAATGATTTAACGCGCATCTTCATCGTCTCACGCCAAGCGGCTGAGAAAGCAACCACGGACGACTTCAACCAAAACAAAGTGGTCGCTGGAACGGGTCCCTTCAAGATGGTGAAGTACACACGCGGTGAAGGCACGCAATTGGCACGCAACGATGCTTACTGGGGCGTCAAACCCGCATGGTCGACCGTGAACCTGCGTTTCTTGCCCACCGATTCGGCGCGCATGTCTGCCTTGCTGTCGGGTGATGTGCAAATGGTAGAGAACGTGCAGGCCAATTTGGTGTCGCAATTCAAAGGCAACAAAGACCTCACCGTGTTTGAAAAAGTCTCTAGCCGCGTGCTGTTTTTGTTCACCGACCACCGCGACAAATCACCTTACGTGACCGACACCGCCGGCAAGCCGCTGGACAAAAACCCCATGCAAGACGCGCGCGTGCGAGTGGCCATGTCCAAACTTATTGATCGCAATGTGCTGGCAGAGAAAGTATTGGACAAACTCGGCGTTCCTACCGGCAACTTGGCCGCCCCCGGCATGTTTGGCTTCAACCCCAACCTCAAACCCGAGCCCCTGGACGTTGAAGGCGCAAAAAAGTTACTTGCCGAGGCAGGTTACCCCAATGGGTTTGGCATCACCATTTTCGGCCCCAACGACCGCTACATCAACGACGAGCAGGTGGTGCAAACCATAGGCCAAATGCTCACACGTGGCGGCATCCAAACCAAGGTCACGGTCAGCCCCATGTCCACCTTCGTGGGCCAAGCATCGAAGAAGACCCTGGGCTTTGGTTTGCTCGGTTGGGGCGTGGGTGGCGGAGAACCTTCCAGCCCCTTGCGCGGTTTGCTCGCCACCACCAATCCCGAGAAAGGCCTGGGTGGCAACAACTGGAGCAGCTACAGCAACCCCGCTTACGACAAACTCATCACCGACGCCTTGAGCACCGTGGACAACGCCAAACGCGAGAAGCTGATGCAGGATGCGGCCGAGTTGGCGCTGAAAAAAGACCAGGCCATCATTCCTCTGTACAACCAAGTAGTGACCTGGGCCACACGCAAAGGCTACAGCTATGTGCCGCGTGTGGATGAGTTCACCTTGGCTCACCACGTGAAGCCACAGAAGTAATACAAAGTAGCAGCGCGCAGGCCGGTATCGACTAATTGTGAACCCCCATGTTGCATGAGTTTCACCGGCCTCCAGACGGCCTGCTGCATTGTTCAGCGCGTGATTTGCACCGCGTCTTGCCCGGCCCCAGCCTGCTGCATTGGCCGGGGCCAGGCCCAAGGCTCTTCGTCTCGGTATTGCTGCATGGCAATGAAGACGCTGGTCTTCAAGCCTTGCAGCGGTTTTTGATGAAACACGCGCCACATGATGGCGATACCCTGCCCCGTGCCTTGACCGTGTTGGTTGGCAATGTTCATGCCGCGCGCTCCGGCGTTCGGCATTTGCCTGACCAACCCGACTTCAACCGCATTTGGTCTAGCCATGATGCGCATGTGTCGGCCTACCACAGCATGGCCGCCCAAGTCGTCGCACGAATGCAGCACGAACACTTGTTCGCCGTGCTTGACTTTCACAACAACACCGGACGTAACCCGCTTTACGCCTGCGTGTCGGGAGGAGATCGGCGACATCGTCAACTGGCGACACTGTTTTCGCCATTGGTAGTGAAGGTTGATGGTTTGCGCTCATTCAGTGAAGCGTTCAGCAAGCTTGCACCTTCCATTTGTTGCGAGTGCGGGGAAATCGGCAACCAACAAGGCATAGAACAAGCCGCGCGTTTGATAGAGCGCTGCATGACGCTCACCACGGAGGAATTGAATGCGGTGGATGACAGTGCCTTGCAGGTGTTTGAAGCCTATGCCGAGATCCATGTGCCCGCTCAGGTGCGTATCGGTTTCTCTGAATCCCACCACGACGTGGACTTGTGCTTGTCGCCCAACATTGATTTGATGAATTTCCAGCCCCTGCCCGCAGGAGCCGTGCTGGCCAAAGTGGCAGCGAATAATGTCACGTCCCCTTTGCTGGTCGCGCGCAATTTGGACGATGGCCAGGCGCTGGATGTTTTTGTCCAAAGCAATGACCGCATTCAGTTCAAAGAACCCACGATGGCCGCCATGCTCACGCCTTCTGAGGCAGCGATACGGCAAACATGTTTGGGCTATCTCATGCGGCCCGTTCACTAACCAATCGCAGCCATGCTGGAATTCATTCTTCGCCGACTGCTACAAAGCGTGGTGGTGCTTTGGGTCATGTCCATGTTGGTGTTCGCTGGCGTGTATGTGGTGGGCAACCCCGCCGACATTCTGGTCAGCATGGACTCTGACCCTGCCGACCGCGCGCGCGTCATCGCCAATTTGGGCTTGGATCAACCCCTGCCGATGCAATACCTCACGTTCTTGAAAAACGCGCTGGCGGGTGACATGGGCAACTCCTTTGTGCAGGGTGTGCCTGCGGTGACCCTGGTGTTTGAAAAAATGCCCGCCACGTTGGAGTTGGCCATTGCCGCGATGTTGATCGCCATCTTGCTCGGCATACCGCTGGGGCTGTGGGCGGGACTCCAACCCGAATCCTTCGCCGCCAAAACCATCATGACGGGTTCTATCTTGGGCTTCTCGCTGCCCACGTTTTGGGTCGGCCTCATGCTCATCATGGTGTTCGCGGTGCAACTGGGCTGGTTGCCCGCCGGTGGGCGCGGCCCCACCACCGAGGTGCTGGGTTTGCAAATGTCTATCTTCAGCTTGGAAGGTTGGCGTCACCTGGCCCTGCCGGCGCTGAACTTGGCGTTGTTCAAGTTGTCTCTCATCACCCGTCTCACCCGCGCCGGCACACGTGAGGCACTGACACAAGACTATGTGAAGTTCGCCCGCGCCAAGGGGCTCTCACCCACGCGGGTGGTGGGCGTGCATGTGCTCAAGAACATCATGATCCCAATAGTCACCGTGGTGGCGCTGGAGTTTGGCGCGTTGATTGCGTTTGCAGTGGTCACGGAAACCATCTTCGCCTGGCCTGGCATGGGCAAACTCGTCATCGATTCGATCAACCTGCTGGACAGGCCGGTGGTGGTGGCTTATTTGCTCATTGTGGTGAGCATGTTCATCGTCATCAACTTGCTGGTGGACATCACCTACTCGGTACTCGATCCCCGGGTGCGTTTGGGGGCCCTGGAATGACTGCATCTACAAGCGCGGCAGACTCCCGCCTGCGCCTCTTCCTGCGCCAATTCGCCGACTCCAAGTTAGCGCTCGTGGGTGCGGTGGTGCTGGCCTTGTTGTTGCTGGCGGCCCTGTTCGCGCCCCTACTCTCGCCGCAGAACCCCTATGACTTGGCCCAGCTCAACATCATGGATTCGCGCCAAGCACCCGGCACGGCGAGCAGCAGCAGTGGCCAGGTTTTTCTTTTTGGCACCGACGAACAAGGGCGCGACATGTTGTCGGCCATGCTCTACGGTTTGCGCATTTCCTTGAGCATAGGCACCGTGGCCACCTTGTTGGCACTGAGCATTGGTGTGTCTTTGGGATTGATCGCCGGTTACGCGGGCGGGCGGTTTGAGTCTTTCTTGATGCGCCTGGTAGACATTCAACTCTCCTTCCCGGCCATCTTGTTAGCACTCATTCTGATTTCGGTGCTCAAACCGGGCATAGGCAACGTCATCATCGCCTTGGTGGCCGTGCAGTGGGCCTACTACGCCCGCACCGTGCGTTCTGCCGCCTTGGTGGAACGCAAGAAGGAATACATTGAAGCCGCGCAGGGCTTGGGCCTGTCGCACGCACGCATTGTGTTCAAGCACCTGCTGCCCAACTGCCTGCCACCCGTCATTGTGGTGGCCGCTTTGCAAGTGGCCAATGCGATTGCACTGGAAGCCACGCTCTCTTTCTTGGGGCTGGGCGTGCCCATCACCGAGCCCTCGCTGGGCCTTTTGATTGCCAATGGGCAGCAGCACTTGATTTCGGGCAGTTACTGGATGTCGGTCTATCCCGGCTTGGTGCTGCTAACCAGCATCTTGGCCATCAACCTGGTGGCCGACCAATTGCGCGATGTGCTTAACCCGCGCTTGCAAAAACAATGAACACATCCAATTCCGCCTCACCCACGCTGCAAGTGCATGGCTTGAAAACCCAGTTTTTCACCCGCGCCGGCGTGGCCAAGGCAGTGGACGATGTGTCGTTCAACGTGGGGCGTGGCCAAATCATGGGTCTCGTGGGAGAGTCAGGCTCGGGCAAATCCATGACGGGGTATTCCATCTTGGGGCTGATCGACCCGCCCGGCCAAGTGGTTGCTGGCAAAGTGTTGTTGACCCTGAAAGATGGGCAAACGCTTGATTTGCGCCGTCTGCCACCCAAACAACTGCAAGACATACGCGGCAACCGCGTGGCCATGATTTTCCAAGACCCGATGATGACGCTGAACCCCGTGTTGCGCATCGACACGCAAATGATCGAGGCGATTCGGGCGCACTTTCCCGTGTCCAAAGAAGATGCCCAGGCCCGCGCCTTGGCGGCCTTGGTCAAGGTGGGCATTCCTTCACCCCAAGAGCGCCTCGTGGCCTACCCGCACCAATTCAGCGGCGGCATGCGCCAGCGCGTGGCGATTGCGATTGCCATGCTGAATGAACCCGACCTCATCATTGCCGACGAGCCCACCACAGCACTGGACGTGACCATTCAAGGCCAAATCTTGTCGGAGATGCAAACCCTTTGCCGTGAATCGGGCACCGCCCTCATTTGGATCACCCACGATCTCTCGGTGGTGGCGGGTTTAGCCGACACGGTGGCGGTGATGTATGCCGGGCGCATCGTCGAACACGGCACGGTGGAACAAGTGCTGAACCACCCTCGCCACCCCTACACCCACGGCCTCATGGCCAGCAGCCCTTCGCGTAATCCACGCGGGCGGCCACTGCAACAAATTTCGGGCATGACGCCTTATCTGCTGAACCTACCCGTGGGTTGTGCGTTTGCACCGCGCTGTGGGTTTGCAGATGTTGCCTGCCAAGAGGCCCCCGCGCTCAAGGAGTGGGACGGCCGGGAACTGCGTTGTTTTCATCCGGTGGCGTCACCATGAACAACACACCACTGCTCGAACTGCGCGCTGTCTCCAAACGCTTCAGCAAACGGCTGGACTTTGCCGCCAAGCTGGCTAAACGCCTGGGTGCCAACGTACAGCAACACACCGTACATGCAGTGGACAAAGTTTCGCTGACCATTCAACCCGGTGAGGTGGTGGGTTTGGTGGGCGAGTCGGGTTGCGGCAAGTCCACCTTGGGGCGCATGGCAGCGGGCTTACACACCTTGAGTGAAGGCGAACGGCTGTTCAACGGCGACAACACGCAAGCATTGGAAGAGCGTCTGCCTGCGGCCGAGTACCGCCGCCACATGCTGGCCATGCAGATGATTTTTCAAGACCCCTATGCCAGCCTCAACCCCAGGCTGCGGGTGAAGGACATCATTGGAGAAGCACCCGTCGCCCATGGTTTGATACACGCGAATCAGCAAGAGGATCGCGTGGCCGAGCTGATGCGCCAAGTGGGCTTGGACCCGCAATTCATGCGGCGTTTTCCACACCAGTTCTCGGGTGGCCAACGCGCACGCATCGGCATCGCACGCGCACTGGCCGTGAACCCGAAGTTTTTGATTTGCGACGAGGCAGTAGCGGCGCTGGATGTATCGATTCAGGCCCAGGTCATCAATCTGTTCATGCAGTTGCGGCAAGACTTGAATCTCACCTACCTCTTCATCAGCCACGACCTGGGGGTGGTGCGCCACATCAGCGACCGGGTGGTCATCATGTACCTGGGCCGAGTGGTGGAGGCAGCCCCCGCCGAGGACGTGTTTCGTGAACCGCTGCATCCTTATACCCAGGCCTTGCTGGCCGAGGCTCCCACGCTGGAGGTGAAGAAAAAAACCTATGTCGCCATCAAAGGTGAAATTCCCTCCCCCCTGCACCCGCCATCGGGTTGCCACTTTCACCCCCGCTGCCCGCTGGCCATGGAACGTTGCAAGACCGAGGAGCCCGAGCTCAAGCACCATGACGCGCAACGTTCTGTCGCTTGCCATGTTGTCAATGGTTGACGACCGAATGCACCGCAGCGGCCTGCTGACCAGCACGGTTGGCCTCGCCTTGTTGTTGGCGTCAGGCTGCGCGGTCAAAACATCACCTGTTGTTCCCACCCCACCTCCCGCTCCCGAAGCCGCCTCCGGCTGGACGGACAAACCCGGCTGGTCGGCCAAGAACTGGATGGTGGCTGCGGCCAACCCACTGGCCACTGATGTGGGGGCGTCCATTTTGAAAGAAGGTGGCTCGTCCGTGGATGCTGCCATTGCGGTGCAAATGGTGTTGACCCTGGTGGAGCCTCAGTCCAGCGGTATCGGTGGCGGCGCATTTTTAGTGCATTTTGACGGTCAACGGGTACAAACCTTTGACGGCCGCGAAACCGCACCTGCGGGTGCGCGTGATGATTTATTCATGGGCAGCGACCAACAAGCTTTGTCTTTTCCAACCGCTGTCGTCGGTGGTCGCTGTGTGGGTGTGCCCGGTGTAGTGCGTATGTTGGCCTTAGCCCATGCACAGCATGGCCGCTTGCCCTGGGCGCGTTTGTTCGATCCCGCCATTCGGTTGGCCGAGCAAGGTTTTGTCGTCAGCCCGCGTTTGGCCCGGTTGATTGCGGAGGACAAAGCATTGATGTTGGACGCCACCGCGCGTGCCTATTTTTATGATGCCAACGGTCGCCCACACAGTGCCGGAGCTTTGCTGAAAAATCCTGCCCTCGCCACCACCTTGCGCGACATTGCGCAGCATGGCCCCAAGGCTTTTTACCAAGGTGAATTGGCATTGGCCATGGTGAACAAAGTGCGTGAGCATGCGAGCAACCCAGGCAACCTGTCGCTGGACGATTTGGCCCAGTACCAAGCCAAAGAACGCCCTGCCCTGTGCTTCGACTACCGCCATGTGCGCATTTGCGGCGCACCACCGCCCTCCTCGGGCACGGTGGCCTTGGCGCAAATTTTCGGCATGTTAGAAACCATGAACCTAGCGGCCTACCTACCCACCCGTTTGGACGATGGCCGCTGGGCTTTGGCACCGCAAGCCGTGCATGCTTACAGCGAGGCTGCGCGCCTGGCCTACGCCGACCGGGCGCTTTACCTGGCTGACCCCGACTTTGTTCCCGTGCCCACGCAAGCATTGTTGGCCGCACCTTATTTGGCACAGCGCCGAAATTTGATTCAAGACCAATCCATGGGCACAGCCAGCGCCGGGCAGCCGGAGGGCGTGATGGTCAGTGCCACGCCCGACATCAGCCCGGAGTTTTCCTCTACATCACACATCTCGGTGGTAGATGCATGGGGCCACGCCGTCTCCATGACCACCACCATTGAAAGCGCCTTCGGCTCGCGCCAGATGGTGAAGGGATTTTTGCTGAACAACCAGCTCACCGACTTTTCTTTCACGCCACGCGATGCACAAGGCCGCCCAGTAGCAAACCGTGTTCAGCCAGGCAAACGGCCACGCTCGTCCATGTCGCCCCTCTTGGTGTTCGATCGCCAAAGCGGCCAACTGCTAATGACCGTGGGTTCCCCCGGCGGCTCTGCCATCATCAACTACGTGGGCAAGGTGTTGCTCGGCGCGATTGACTGGGGTTTGAACCTGCAAGACGCCATCAACCTGCCTAATTTCGGCAGTCGCAACGGCCCCACCGAGTTGGAGGCAGGGCGGGTCGATGCCCAATTAGCTGCTCAACTGACTGCACGCGGCCACAAGGTGCAGTTCATAGAACAAACCTCGGGTTTGCAGGGCATAGCACGAGCGCGCGCGGGCTGGTTTGGCGCAGCGGATCCTCGGCGTGAAGGGGTGGCGCGGGGGGAGTGAGGATCGAGCCTCTCTTGGGATTTACATTTGATACCCGCCCCCAAAAACACCTTCAAGGGCGTCGGCAACCCAGATCGAAGGCTGAGAGAACATCAACGTCGAATTGAACACCAACCATGTCGTTTGCACAAAAAATGCACCAACTAGAAAAGGCTGTGGCGGAGCGTAACGGCGACGCACTATGGACTTTGGTTCCTGCTGTCGATGGTTACAGCGAGGCTGTACCCATCCTATCTAGACTGCTACTTGAAGACTGGCACGAATCACACGAGGACATAGTTTTTACCCTTGGTCTCATCGGTGATCCTCGGGCGACAAATTCGATTGCCAAGGCCGTGCGTATACCTTTTGCAAGTTTGGCGAAGGGAGAGAACCTTCACGAGTTTCAACGAAAGTGCGCGTATGCCCTGGCTCGAATCGGAACACCGGAGTCGCGCGCGGCATTGGAAGCACTCGCAATGCACTCGGATCCTCACTTACAAAAATACGGTGCGGAAGGATTGGGAAAATGTCCGCGCCCTTGAAATTGACGGCGTTGGCGACTCAGTTCGGGAGTGCCACTTTCATCAGCGATGCGTGTTCAAATTTCGTGGGGCGCAACTTAAAACAGTGATAGAGAAACGGGCTAGCGGGTGAGTTACCTCCACCCCACCAACAAACAAACCGCTCTGGCCTCCATCGCCTTGCCTTCGCCCACCGGCCCCATTTTCTCTGCGGTTTTGGCCTTCACATTGACCTGGTTCAGCGCCAAGCCCAGCGCCAAGGACAAACGCTGTCGCATGGTGTTGATGTGCGGTGCGAGCTTCGGTGCCTGGGCGATGACGGTGCTGTCAATGTTGTTGATCTCCCAACCCTCGGCACGCACGCGGCGCGCCGCTTCGGCCAGCAAAGCCAAAGAGTCTGATCCCTTAAAACGTTCATCGGTATCGGGGAAGTGATGGCCAATGTCGCCCAAAGCGGCCGCACCGAAGAGTGCGTCGGTGATGGCATGGCAAAGCGCATCGGCATCGGAGTGGCCTTGCAGGCCGTGGGTGTGGGGAATGTGGACGCCACCGAGAATCAAGGGGCGACCTGTGACCAGGGCGTGAATGTCCCAGCCTTCGCCGACGCGCATACTCGGAAATGCAGCAGGTTTGTTCATGTTCACGTTGATGTTCGTGTGCGCAACAAGCGCTCGGCCAATTCAAAGTCAGCAGGATAGGTCAGTTTGAAATTCTCGAAACTGCAAGCCACCAACAAGGGTTGGTGACCAAAAGCCTCCACGGCACTGGCTTCATCGGTCACTTCAGAACCTGCTTGTCGCAAGGCTTGCTCCAGCATGGCCAGGCGAAACATTTGTGGCGTCTGTGCCAGCCATTTGTGGCGGCGATCCAGCGTGGAAACACAGCGCCCGCCCCGCTCGGCTTTCAACGTGTCGGCCAAAGGCAAGGCCAAGAGACCACCCACAGCATCAGCCAAACAAGCGTCAATCAAGGCATCCACCCAGGCGGGGCGCACCAAACAACGCGCCGCATCGTGAACCAACACCCAGTCTTCATCGACCGCACCACGTTCACGCAAAACCGTCAGGCCATTCAACACAGTTTGCGCCCGGGTATCACCACCGCAACGCGCCAACCAGCCTTGAAACCGGGGCAATTCGGATTCAAAACGCGCATCTTGCGGATGCAGCACCACCAAGGTTTGGTTGATGCGCTTCACACCGGCCAGTGCATGCAAGGTGTGGCCAACCACGTTGGATTGCAGCAAGGGCTCGTATTGCTTAGGGCCTGCAGTGCCCGCCCGTTGCCCTACACCTGCACAGGGCACCAAGGCAAACAAACGTGCTGATGATGTTGTCATGGGGCCTTGGTTGCCAGCTTGATGAAGGGGCGAATTCTATAATTCGAGCAACGCAACGCCCCGAAGGAGATGCCTATCGGGGCGCATTGTTTTCTTGGCGTTTTCCAAGTCCAATGCTTGTCCACGAGTTTCATGCGTCTGCACGTACTTTCCCCCTCGATTGCGCCCGGTAAACGTTACACCCTGCCGCGCCCCACCGGCTCTGCGGATGCCGTGTTGCTTGCCGCGCAGGCAGAGCAACTCAAGGCCCAAGGGCAGTTACTTGCCATCATCACCAGCGAGCCCGCCGATACCCAGCGCCTGGAGCTGGAAATGGCGTTTTTCGCCCCGGGTTTGCGTGTGGCCGTATTCCCGGACTGGGAAACCCTGCCCTACGACACCTTCTCGCCCCACCAAGACTTGATCTCAGAGCGCCTGGCCACGCTGTGGCGCATCTTGCAAAAAGATGTGGACGTGGTGCTCATGCCCGCCTCCACCGCCCTGGTGCGCCTGGCCCCCCCGAGTTTTCTCGCAGCCACCACCTTCCACTTCAAACAAAAACAAAAACTCAATGAAGCGGCGCTGAAAGCCCAGCTCACGCTGGGCGGCTACAACCACGTCAGCCAGGTCGTGTCCCCAGGCGAATATGCGGTGCGCGGCGGTTTGATTGACCTCTTCCCCATGGGCTCGCCCGTGCCCTACCGGGTGGATTTGTTTGGCGACGAGGTGGACTCCATCCGCACCTTCGACCCCGACAGCCAGCGCAGCCTCTACCCGGTGCCTGAGGTGCGCCTCTTGCCTGGCCGCGAGTTCCCCATGGACGAAGCGGCCCGCACTGCGGCGCGCGCCCGCTGGCGTGAACAACTGGAAGGTGACCCGAGCAAGGTGCGGCTCTACAAAGACTTGAGCGCAGGCATCGCCACCGCGGGCATCGAGTACTACCTGCCGCTGTTCTTCGACGACACCGCCACCATCTTCGATTACCTCGGCCCGCAAGCGGGCTTGGCCTTGCAAGGTGAAGTGGACGAGGCCTTGCAGCGTTTTTGGACCGACACCCGCGAGCGCTTCCGCTTCTTGCAGCACGACCGCGAGCGGCCGGTGTTGCCACCCGAAAAACTCTTTCTCAAAACCGAAGAGTTTTTTGCCTTGGTGGGAAAACACGCCACCTTGTCGCTACGCGGTGCTGTTCCTGTAGCCGAGCAAACCACGCACTGGGCACAAACCCTGCCCGACTTGAGCGTGGATCGGGGTGCACCCGAGCCACTCAAAAAACTGCAAGACCACTTGGCTGCGACCAAACACCGCGTGCTCATCATGGCCGAAAGCGCAGGCCGCCGCGAAAGTTTGCTGGAGTTGCTGCGCGACCACCGCATTGATCTACCCAGCGTGGGCAGCTTGGAGGAGTTCAACGCGGGCAATGAGCGCCACGCGATGGCTGTGACCCCCTTGGCGCAAGGTTTCGCCTGGTTCAATGAAGAGTCCAACACGGCCACCGAGTTCATCACCGAGACCGAACTCTTCTCCACCGCGCCCACGGCCCGCCGTCGCCGCAAACAGGAACAAGCCAGCGACGTCAACGCACTGATCAAAGACCTGGCCGAACTGAAAGTGGGCGACCCGGTGGTGCATGTGAACCACGGCATTGGCCGTTATGTGGGCTTGCGTCACATTGACCTCGGGGACGGAAACAGCGAATTTCTTCACCTGGAATATGCCGACCAAGCCACGCTCTATGTGCCGGTGTCGCAACTGCATTTGATCAGCCGCTACACCGGCGTGAGTTCCGACGAAGCACCGCTGCACCGCCTGGGCTCAGGCCAATGGGAAAAAGCCAAACGCAAAGCCGCCGAACAGGTGCGTGACACCGCTGCCGAGTTGCTGAATCTGTATGCCCGCCGTGCATTGCGCGAGGGTTACGCTTTCCGCTTCTCGCCGCACGACTACGAAGCCTTTGCCGCCAGTTTCGGCTTTGAAGAAACGCCAGACCAAAAAGCCGTCATCCACGCCGTCATTCAAGACATGATTTCGCCCAAACCGATGGATCGCTTGGTGTGCGGCGACGTGGGCTTTGGCAAAACCGAAGTGGCCCTGCGTGCGGCCTTTGTTGCGGTGACCGGCGGCAAACAAGTGGCCATCCTTGCGCCCACCACGCTTCTTGCCGAGCAGCACTACCAAAACATTGCCGACCGGTTTGGCAAGTGGCCGATCAAAGTGGCCGAGATGTCGCGCTTTCGGTCGCCCAAAGAAATCAAACAGGCGCTGGATGGTTTGGAAGACGGCACCATCGACATCGTGGTGGGCACGCATAAATTGCTGAGTCAAAACACCAAATTCAAACGCCTGGGGTTGCTGGTCATCGACGAAGAACACCGTTTCGGTGTGCGCCACAAGGAAGCCATGAAAGCCCTGCGCGCTGAGGTAGACGTGCTCACCCTCACCGCCACGCCCATTCCCCGAACACTCGGTATGGCGCTGGAAGGTCTGCGTGATTTGAGTGTGATCGCCACCGCGCCGCAGCGCCGCCTGGCCATCAAAACCTTTGTGCGCACTGAGGGCAACAGCGTGATTCGTGAAGCCGTGCTGCGTGAATTGAAACGCGGCGGCCAGGTTTATTTCCTGCACAACGAAGTAGAGACCATCGAGAACCGCCGCATGAAGTTGCAGGAACTTCTCCCAGAGGCCCGCATCGCCGTGGCCCACGGTCAAATGCCCGAACGCCAGTTAGAGGCGGTGATGCGCGACTTCGTGGCCCAACGCCACAACCTGCTGCTGTGCTCCACCATCATCGAAACCGGCATTGATGTGCCCAGCGCCAACACCATCATCATGAGCCGTGCCGACAAATTCGGCTTGGCGCAGCTGCACCAGCTGCGCGGTCGTGTGGGCCGCAGCCACCACCAGGCCTATGCTTATCTGCTGGTGCCCGATGTGGAGGGCCTCACCAAACAAGCCACGCAGCGTCTGGACGCCATCCAAGCCATGGAAGAACTCGGCTCGGGCTTTTACCTTGCCATGCACGACCTGGAAATTCGCGGTGCCGGCGAGGTGCTGGGCGAGAACCAAAGCGGCAACATGATGGAAGAGGGCTTCCAGCTTTACAACGACATGCTGTCTGAAGCGGTGCGTTCACTCAAAGCGGGCAAGGAGCCAGACCTGCTCAGTCCCTTGAGCGTGAACACCGAAATCAACCTGCACGCGCCTGCACTGCTGCCCGACAGCTATTGCGGCGATGTCCACGCACGATTGAGCCTTTATAAACGCCTGGCAAGCGCCGAGAAAGCCGAGCAGATCGACGCCTTGCTCGAAGAAATTACCGACCGCTTTGGCAAACTCCCGCCCGCAGGCCAAACCTTGTTCGACGTGCACCGCCTGCGTGTGCTGGCCAAACCTTATGGCGTGATCAAAATTGACGCCGCACCCGCTTTGATGGTGCTGAGTTTCAAACCTCACGCGCCCATTGATGCGGCCAAAATCATCGACCTGGTGCAAAAAAATCGCCACATCAAACTCGCTGGCAACGACAAGCTGCGCATTGAACGACCTACCAAAGAACCCCAAGACCGCGCACAGATGATTCGTGAGGTGTTGCGGGCGCTGGGGCCGATCAAGGCTGAGGTTTGAGACCATCATTGACTCCTCCAATTCTTTTTATACCCACCATGCCCATTGAACACGCACCCGGTCTCGTCATTCAAGGTTTCGCACCCCCGCTGCACCTGAAGGATTTCAAACTCGTCGCCTTCGACATGGACTCCACCCTCATCAACATTGAGTGCGTGGACGAAATTGCCGACGCGGCGGGCCGCAAGGCAGAAGTTGCGGCCATCACTGAAGCCGCCATGCGCGGCGAAATCACCGACTACAAAGACAGCCTGCGCCGCCGTGTGGCTTTGCTCAAAGGCGTGCCCGTTAGCGCCATGCAAGAAGTGCTCACCCAAAGATTGCGACTTAACCCCGGCGCGCAAGCGCTGGTCGCAGCCTGCCAAGCCGCAGGCTTCAAAACCCTGCTCGTCTCCGGTGGTTTCACCTTCTTCACCGACCATGTGCGAGATGTGCTCAAGATTGATTTCACCCGCAGCAATGTGCTTGCCATCGCTGATGGCCATCTCACCGGCCAGATGGTGGATCAGCCCTGGGGCGATATTTGCGACGGCGAGGAAAAACGCCGCATGCTGCTGGCCACCTGCGAGCAGTTGGGCATGAAGCCCTCACAAGCCATCGCCATGGGTGACGGTGCGAACGACCTGCCCATGATGGGTGTGGCCGGCCTCTCGGTGGCTTATCACGCCAAACCCAAGGTGAGAGAACAGGCCATGGTGGCGATCAACAGTGGTGGGTTGGATCGGTTGTTGGAAGTCGTCAAATAAGGAAAGCCATGAGCAATTTACTGCCCCGCATCGAACTCGAAAGCGCCCCCAACTCCAACACTCCCCCCAGCGCAGCCGTCATCTGGATGCACGGCCTGGGAGCAGATGGCAATGACTTTGCAGGCTTGGTGCCTGAATTGGATTTGTCGGGTTGTCAGCCGATACGTTTTGTTTTTCCGCATGCACCCAGCATGCCGGTGACCATCAATGGTGGTTATGTCATGCCCGCTTGGTACGACATACGCGGTGCCAATTTGGTGGCGCAGCAAGATGCTGAGGGCATTGAGCGCTCACGGCAAGCAATTACGGCACTGATCGAGCACGAGGTGTCGCGCGGCATTCCCTATGAGCGCATTGTCTTGGCGGGTTTCAGTCAAGGTTGTGCCATGGCTTTGCACACCGCGCTGCGGCTGCCGCACCGGCTTGCGGGGGTGATTGCGCTGTCGGGTTATTTGCCCTTGGCAGATCGTTTCGCCGCCGAACGTGATGCGGCCAATGCCAACACGCCTATCTTCATGGCCCACGGCACGATGGATCCGGTGGTGGTGCTGGCGCGGGCCGAAGAATCGCACCGCCTGCTGCTTGAGCACGGGCACCCCGTGCAGTGGCACACCTACCCCATGCCACACAGCGTGCATCCGCAGGAAATTCAAGACATCAGTGGCTTTTTGCAAACCGTGCTGAAGGCTTAGAACCTATCCGTGAATAAGACAGCCCTGCGTTGTGACAACAAAGCGATGGATGCAAGGCGCAAGCCGCCGCCCAGGGTTTTTCCCCTGGGCAAAGGTTGCAACGCCGCAGACGCGCTTTGTCGTCACAACCCTTCGGGCCGGGGTCCCACAGGCCACAGGCGGGTGTCGCAACCCGCTTGTGGTGATGCACACCACGGCGCGGTCTGCTCCTACGCCTGTGGCCTGTGGAACCCCGGCGCAGGGCTGTCTTATTGACGGATAGGTTCTAAGTTGCAAGATGTTTCAGGCGCCGCGCGATGGGCCCATCATCAGCTGCACGGTGCAGCCCGCAGTGGTCGCTGGCAAACGCAGCGTTCCGCCGTGCGCACGCGCCACCAGGTCGGCCAGCATCAAACCCATTCCCGGGCTGCTTTGGTA
>JBJTHI010000141.1:0-11100 GCA_046094425.1 Burkholderiales bacterium
AGCCACCTCAGCCCCGAGGCTGCCCTGGATCAGTTGCGCCGCATCCAGCAGCACACCATCTCCATCAACTCCGCCGCCCCCATCTCTGGTATCTCCGCCATCCACCAGGATCAGGCCGCCATCTTCTCCGCCCTCAAGACCCACAAACCTTCAGCCAACCCCCAACTCAGCCTGTTGTAGTGGCAATTTGAACTTGCACCCTATACAGATCAACCACTTACGCGCTTTGGTGTCGAACTCAGGGTGCCACGTCTCCATGGGCGTTCGACCGCCCAAGCTGGTATGCCGATGGACGGAGTTGTAGAAGCTGTGGAAATCGTTCAGCGCATCTTGCAAGGCTTTCGCACATGTGAACTTGGCACCACCAAGCGCTGTCTTGCAATGAAGAAAAAAGCGCTCGATCACGCCGTTTTGCCACGGGCACATCGGCAAACTGTGGCGCCGCTTGACGCCCAAGGCACCCAACACGTTGACCCAAAAATAGCTGCGAAACATCCGCTCGTTGTCAGAGCAGATGAGGCGTGGCACACCGTGCTGGGCCATGGTCAAAAACAGGTGACCCAAGATGGTCAACGCACACTTGCGCGGCAACAGCTTCAAGCACAAAAGCCGCCGCGACCCGTGGTCGACAATTCCCAGCACAGTAAACGTCAGGCCATGCGGCGACACCCAAAACGTCAAGTCCAAGGCCCAAACCTGCCCCACTTTCGGCAACCATGGGTGGCGCCTACGCATCGCACGCCGTTTCTCGTCAATTTCGTTGGCATGCTGGGTGATGAAATCGTGCACCCACATGTGACTCACGGTGGTATGCCAGCCGTGAACTGCGTTGAACGTCTTGGCGATCTCGCGACAGGTCTTCCGAAAGATGGCGTAGTACATCACGCGTTCGCGCACCCAGTCGGGTTTTCTCCAGGGGCCAACGACACTCGCGTTAACGACAGCCGAGCCCTTGTTTACCTTCCTTCTTCGCGCAAAACGCCTGGCTGGTTCTGCGTGCGTATGACGCAGCAACCACCAGCACCAGCCCATGCACGACCACCATGGCAACCAAAACAAACCCAAAAAAATCAGCAAACTCGCCTCCATTCATTCCATCGCCTGCCGAGGCCGTTTTGACCGCATCATCTTCAAGCCTGGAGATTGCGCTGTCGCCTCAAGGCCAGCTTCGCCTTGCACCAAGAAACGAATCTCCTGACGAGCCCTACGTCCTTGAGGCGGCATTGCAAGACCGACTGGTGGGCTCGTTTGCGCAAGGCACGGGACACGGACTGCTGCAGTTGGGTTGCGCCGAAATTGGGCAACCCATGCCTGCTGCGCTGGCCTGGTGGCGCGATTTTGCTGCGCAGTTTGCCACCCGGTTGTGCGCGGTGGCCGATGATGAAGATATTCCCAGCATTCCCGCACCCGAAAACACCGTACTGGCGCAGTGGCTGTGCGATATACCGCCTATGCACGGTGCGGAATATGCCGATATGGTGGTGCTGGCCCGACTGTGGGGTGAGATGAATGATGCCTTGCATGCGGAGCTTGCAGCATCAAAAAAAACCTTAGGCGACTATCTGGGCAGTCGCCATGCCACTTGGCATCAAGTGGGCCGTGTGCATTTCAACCTGGCAGAAAACCGCAAAGACCCTGATGCGCCTTTTGCCTTCCTGGCTACCTACACCTCGCGCCTGTCCGCGCATGGCAAGGCGCAGCACATGCCGTTGTCACGCGCCTTGGCCGAGTTCTCTGGCAACAAGCAAAAGGCGCAACTGCTCAGGCTCTTGCTGCCAGTGCAACGTGCCTCCGAGCAGTGCGCATGGCTAGCGGAAATGGTAGCGGATGGTGAGGTTTACCACCCCTTGCGCTGGACACCTGCGGACGCGCTCCAGTTTTTGCAAGACGCACCGAAGCTCGAGGCCGCAGGCATTGTGGTGCGTACGCCCACTCAGTGGGCTGCCGGGCGACCCGCCAGACCCAAGGTCAGCGCCAGTGTGGGCACCAAGCCACCTTCCGTGCTGGGCATGGATGCGCTGCTTGATTTCAACATGGGCATCACGTTAGGTGAGGAGAAGCTGACGGACGCTGAAATCAAGGCCCTGCTCAAAGGAGGCGACGGCCTGCAGTTGCTGCGTGGCAACTGGGTCGAGGTGGACACCCAAAAGTTGAACCGCATGATGAAGCGCTTTGCTGACATCGAGAAAATCAGCAAAGACCAAGGCCTGCCGTTTGCTGAAGCGATGAGGATGCTGTCTCGTGCCTCCCTGGATGAGCAGGACGGCGCAGTGGAAGCGAGTACAGCGGACTGGTCGCAAGTCAGCGCGGGCCCGTGGCTCGCAAAAACGCTGCAAGGCTTGCGCCAGCCCGAAGGGTTGGCCAAAGTCGACCCACGCCCAGATCTCAAGGCCACTCTGCGCCCTTACCAAGAGGCCGGGGTGTGCTGGCTCTATTTGCTGACCAGGCTGGGCCTGGGGGCCTGCTTGGCGGACGACATGGGTTTGGGCAAGACGATACAAATACTGTCTTTGCTGCTCATACTGAAACGCGAATTCAAACGAGAGAGCCTCAATAAACAGAGCCCGAACCTGCTGATCGCCCCAGCTTCTCTGTTGGCCAATTGGCAAGCCGAGAGCCAGCGTTTTGCCCCTGGCTTGAGCGTGTTGATTGCGCACCCGTCCGGCATGCCCACCGAGCATTTACGGACCTTGACGACACCACAATTGCAGCAAGTGGACTTGGTGATTACCAGCTACAGCAGCTTGTTGCGCCTGCCGATCTTGTCGCAAGTGCACTGGAATTTGGTGGTGGCCGATGAAGCACAGGCGCTGAAGAATCCGAGCGCCAAACAAACCCAAGCCATCAAGAAACTCAAGGCCGCCACACGCGTCGCGCTCACCGGCACCCCAGTAGAAAACCGCTTGGTGGATCTGTGGTCGATTTTTGACTTCACGCATCCGGGCCTGTTGGGCTCCGCCAAGGTTTTTGGCTCGTTCACCAAACGCCTGGACGAACAAAAACACTATGGCCCCCTGCGGGCCTTGGTCAGCCCGTATATTTTGCGCCGACTCAAAACCGACAAACGTGTCATTGCCGACCTGCCCGACAAGACCGAGGCCAACGCTTGGTGCCATCTCAAGCCCCGCCAAGCAGCGCTGTACCAAGCAGCAGTCGAGGAATTGGCACAAGCACTGGAAACGGTTGACGGCATGGCACGACGGGGCTTGGTGTTGTCTTACCTCATGCGCTTCAAGCAAATTTGCAATCACCCTTCGCAGTGGCAAGGCGACGGGGCCTGGGACGAGGAGGGCAGCGGAAAATTTGTCCGTCTGCGCGAACTGGCCGAAGTGGTTGCAGCCAAGCAAGAAAAAATGCTGGTCTTCACCCAGTTCCGAGAAACCACCGAGCCACTGGCGGCGTTTCTGGGCACGATCTTTGGTAGGCAGGGACTGGTCTTGCATGGTGGCACGCCGGTGGTACGTCGGCGCGAGTTGGTGGATCAGTTTCAGCATGACGATGCAACGCCGTTTTTCATCCTCTCGCTGAAGGCGGGTGGCTCAGGTTTGAACCTGACCGCCGCCTCGCACGTGGTGCACTTCGACCGCTGGTGGAACCCCGCCGTAGAAAACCAGGCCACAGACCGCGCCTTTCGAATCGGGCAAAAACGCAACGTGCTGGTGCACAAGTTTGTCTGCCGCGGCACGGTAGAGGAGCGCATTGATCAGATGATCGAGTCCAAACAACAATTGGTCAACGATGTGCTGCAAAACGAAACTGAGCGGCAACTGACAGAGATGAGCGACAAAGACCTGCTGAACCTCGTGCAGCTGGATATCCACGCTGCCCTGGAAGGCTGAGTCAACATGACAATGCGTTCGATCAAGAGCAAGCAAGGGTGCCATCATTTTTGACGGTGCCATTCCGAACCAGCAGGAGATGCGAACATGGGTTATTGGGGCTACTACAAACCATATGTGCCCGTTGCCAAGCGCCGGGAGCAGGCACTTAAGGCCGCAAACAAAGCCAAGAAAATGGGGCTCGACTACAGCCCCATCGAACCCTACCGTGGCGCGGTAGCCAAAAGTTTTTGGGGCAAGGCTTGGTGCGATAACTTGGAGTGCTACAGCGACTATGCCAATCGCCTGCCACGGGGCCGTACCTATGTGCGCAACGGTTCGGTGGTCGACCTTAAGCTCAATGCGGGCTCTGTGCGGGCCAAAGTCATGGGGTCGGAGCTCTACGATGTCAGCGTCAGCATTGCCGAGTTGCCCAAGACGCGGTGGAAGGCGGTCTGCGCGGACTGCTCAAGCTCAGTGGCCTCATTGGTCGAATTGCTGCAGGGCAAATTCTCCAAGGCGGTCATGAAGCGTGTCTGCGCACCAGGGACGGGGTTATTTCCAACACCCAAAGAACTGAAGTTTGAATGCAGTTGTCCGGACTGGGCAGGCATGTGCAAGCATGTAGCGGCGGTTCTCTATGGTGTTGGCGCCAGGCTGGACCAGCAGCCCGAATTGCTGTTCCTGCTGCGTCAACTCAATGCCCAAGACTTGGTGCTGCAAGCCGGCGCAGCCAAACCCAAGGACGCGGCTGGCACAAAATCCAAGAAGATCCTGGAGGATGCCGATTTGGCAGATGTGTTTGGGCTGGAGATGGTGAACAGCAAGGCGGGCAAGCCGAAAGCAGCAGCGGTCAAAAAACCGGCTCCGAAGGGAAAAGCGGTCATTGCGCCAGTTGCCAAAAAGACGGTGGCAAAAAAAGCCTCGAAGAAACCGATGACCAAGGCAACCCAAAAAGCGCATGCAAAAAAATAGAGAAATGACTCGGCAAATTTAGACAGAATGGATAGTCGGTAGGCAGCGTCATGAGGCTGGTTCTGGGCTACTTGGTCAAGAGTCTGCATGAACCAGAAGTCATCCGACTGAGGAACTCGCCGCGTTTGCGCCTCCAGATTTGAAGCCGAGCCTGAACAGGCAAGCGATTTCGCTGAATTTAACCTACTTGCACATTTTGGCAAGTAGGTTATTATTCTGTGCATGGAAAAAGGCACCCCGCACTGCAAGCTGCATGTCGTCAAGGCATTGATTGAGGCGGGCCATGTTCGGGCAACGGCCAGCGCTTTCAGCGGCGCGCGCGAGCTGGGCATCAACGATTTGGCGGGCATGTGCGCTGTGGTTCTGTCGCTGACATCGGCCAATTTCTACAAGAGCATGACAACCCAGGCGGATCATCGGATGTGGCAAGACGTCTACCGCACCAAATTGGCCACTGGCGATGAGGTGTATTTGAAGCTGACAGTTGTCAATGGCGTTCTGATTGTTTCTTTCAAGGAGCTATGAACATGAAATGTCCTGTTTGCGGCGCAGCCAAATTGATCCACGACACCCGAGATGTGCCCTATATCTACAAAGGTGAGGCAACCACCATCCCTTCGGTAACGGGCGACTTTTGTCCTGCTTGTAGTGAAATCGTTTTGGATCGAGAGCAAGGTGATCGGTACAGCGAATTTGTCGGTGCTTTTCACAAGCAAGTCAATGCGGCCTATGTTGATCCAACCTATATCAGCAAAGTCCGCAAGAAGCTCGATCTAGACCAGCGCCAAGCGGCTGAGATTTTTGGAGGCGGCGTTAATGCGTTCTCGCGCTACGAGAACGGCAAAACAAAACCGCCCCTGGCTTTGGTGAAGTTACTCAGAGTACTGGAGCGTCATCCGGATCTGCTGAATGAGGTTCGTGTGGGTTGAAATCGATTCGGTATCCCCGCAAGAGATCGAAACGGTGCTCAGCAGCCCGCAGTTCTTGCTGAGAATAGTTCGCCCAAGCAGTAGACTGCACCACCACATTTTTGGCGAACCTATTTCTAGGTTCGCCTTTTCGTTTCTGGCCTTCCCCCAAGCCCTGTGCGGCTTTCCGCCGTTCTCCGTGTGCCTATCCGGCGCCTTTTCAGGTTATTTGGGGCGTTTTTCACCGGCCATTTCGACTCTCTATCGCCCTCGTTTCTCAAAGAATAGCGCCAAACTGCTCGGCGCCAGCACACGCAGAAACCCATATCCGACAATGGCTTGTGCGTGCGCCGAGCGAACAGCGTTCGTCGCCCACATTGGTTTTGATGCCAGCAGCCAAGAGTCAAACCGCGACACACGCACTTTTTTCAGAAACCGAGAATCAGCGTTTCGGCTTGCGTGGCTTGGCAGGGGTCGCCCGATCGAAGATGTCACGGACCGTGCTGGGCAAGGCCTCCCCTTGCATGAATTCGCGGATCAACTCCACAAACCCTTCGACGTGCAAGCGCACCGTCACTCCGTCGGGATGGACCGTCACCCGGTCCAGCACGTGCAGTACCATCTGGTCCTTGAACGCTGAAAACAGCGTTGGCCAGACCGTCGCAATCTGGCTCAGTACATCCGCAAATTGAGCCCGGCTGTATTCCGGATGCTGCGTCATCCAGTCCGGCAGGTGATCCAGCACGCGGTCTGGATTCTTCATGTGCTCATGTACGTGATCCCTCACCTGCTGTTCCAGCGCATAAGCCTGCAGGCGGGGCAGTCCCGAGGCGCCACCAGCCAGGGCGATGTCTTTCTGCGGCACGTAATACTTGTAGATCCGGTTGCCACGCACGCTCGACGTCCACGGTGAATAAGCCCGGCCATCTTCCCCAAACACCCGGCCGCGCAGCAAAAAACCCTGCTCCGCACTGGCGGCACGTTTTCGCGGCCGGCGGCGCGCACTCAGCAGCGCCTGCGCCTGATCCCATAAGGCCTGACTGACGATGGGTTCGTGCGCCGCCGGATGCCAGTCGCTGTCGACCTGCAACTGACCCAACAGGATCCGGTTGTTCAGCAGCTTGTAGATGTAGATCTTGTCGATCGGTTTGCCGCCGCGAACTGTGCCGGCACGCGTGGTCCAGGCTTTGGTGGTCACGCCTTGCTCGGTGAGCTCCTGCGCCAACAGACTGACCGACTGCAACGCCACAAAGCGCTCAAAGATGGTGCGGACCAGCCGGGCTTCGTCTTCCTTGATGACCAGCCGCTGTCCTTGCAGCACATACCCCAATGGAGGAACGCTGCCGATCCACAGCCCCTTGCGCCGGGTGGCGATGAGCTTGTCTCGGGTGCGCTCGCTGGCGATGTCGCGCTCGAATTCTGCAAAACTCATCAGCGTGTTGATGGCGAGTCGCCCCAGCGAATCGCCGCTGTTCAGATGCTGGGTGACCGAGACCAGCGCGACGCCATGTCGATCAAAAAACGCCATTATCTGGGCGAAGTCCGTGACGCTGCGGGAGATTCGGTCCAGCTTGTGCACGACCACCACATCGACTTGTCCTGCCTCGATGGCTGCCATCAGGCGCTGGAGTCCGGGGCGTTCGAGCACAGCACCCGAAACATCCGCATCGCTGTAGGTCGTGCCCGTGGATTGCCAGCCCACGCCCGCTTGGCTGGCGATGTAGGCGAGGCCGGCATCCCGTTGGGCATCAATGGAGGTGTAGGCTTGATCGACCCCCTCGTGACTGGAGGTGCGCGCATACACCGTGCAGCGCAAAGGCGTCACAACGGGTCCGAGCGAGGTCGCGGCGGTTCGATCCATTCCGCGATGGTCTCAGAGAATGGGATTTTTGTGGATTCACTGTTGTCACGCTGCTCAACTTGGTACTTGGTCCTGATAGCATGAGCAGATACTTGCCAAGACATATCGTAGAAGATATAAAATGTCCGTGCTAACCACGATAGAAGAGTTTGAAGATGAACTGGATGCGTTGGTGGAAACCAACCCAGATGACGCTGGCCTCATCGACGCACTGATCGATGAGCTTGGGGCTGATCAAGACCTTTTGGCAGGACTCAGCGATGAGGTCCCCAAGTGGCACTACATGTTCAACCCCTCTTTCGAGATCAAGCGGTTCGCAGAGTGCTGGCAATCTGGCCGAAGGATCTACACGCTAAAACCTTATGACGAAAACGGGCACCTCATCGGCTTTCGGATCTTCATCGGTCATGACATTCATGCCGATGAATATTTTGTTTTGACTGTTCAACCCAGGGCAACTTGCTATGACACCACAACCGCTGAGTACCGAAGTCTCTGTGACCGCTATGACAGGCTCGGCATTCCTGCCGTTAGGCGGTTCCCATAATGCGATTTATGGTCTGAAAATTACCCCAGTGTTTATCGCAATGGATCGGCATGTGGTTGCGGAGGGCATCGCTAAGAGAGGCCTTTCGGCCAGCGATCGCAGTGCTCGAATCAAAAATAATCCATTGCGTGCTGCGGCGATCGTTAAAGGACGGCAACGCCTCGCCAAAGTTGCTGAGCAACTCAATCCAGGGTTCCGGCCGTTGTCAACGTTGCGTTTGGCATCAGGTTTTTCACAGGCTGAACTGGCAGAGAAGATGAACATGAAGCAGCCAAACATCGCTCGGCTTGAAAAAAGCCCTGGTGACCCGAGCCTCTCCACCCTTCAGAAACTGGCCAACGTCCTTGGTGTGGACATCGGTGAGGTGATTGCCGCCGTCGAGGCGACCAATAAGGTTGAGGTCGGCCATGTCTGATTCCCCGTATCTGTTTTGCCTTTACGCCGAAGATGTGCGCCAAGAGATAACGGGGCAAACCTCCATCATTGGCGTTTTTCAGGGTGGGTTGCGTGTTAACACCGTACCTGCCCACCTTCCTAAGTTAGCGATAGTCGTCAATTTACGGATGCCATCCGCAAATGCGCCAACATCCGTAAAGTTAGAAGTGCGTCGTGATGGAGAGATATTGCAGACGATCGAACCCCCTGCGGAGTTCTTGGAATCGGTCACCAAGCAAAAAGGAGCTGGATTCGACGACGGCTACACCATGCAGTTTGTTGTCGGGTTTGCAGGCTTTCCAGTGCCGGCAGCGGGCCGGCTAGAGGTTCGGGCAACTGTGGATGGCACGGTGCTGCGGGGCAATGCACTCGAAATTACCGTCGGCGAAGCCCGGCCAGTAGCCGGTCTTTAACGTGGCGCGTGCTGGCAACGATTGATTGATGTGGCATCAGGCGTCCCAGCGAATCGCCGCTGGATAGATTGGCGTCATTTGTACTAACATTGGGGCAATCGTACATTTGCCGGAGTTCCGCCATGCCTGCTACCGCCACCATTGCCAGTACCCGATCCTCCCGTCTTGGCCTGCGCGCGACACCCGAGCAGGAGACTGTACTGCGCCGTGCCGCCGAAGTGGCCCACAAGTCACTCACCGACTTTATTCTTGATGCAGCGTACCAAGCCGCAGAACAGACCTTGCTTGATCAACGCTTGTTCATGGTTTCCGGCAGTCAATACCAGGCACTTCTGGAGATGCTGGATCGCCCGGAATCTGACAACCCGGGGCTGACTGATTTGTTTGCTCGGCGACCCGTTTGGACTGGTCAATGAGCTTTTCGGCACCCCAAGCGCTGGGGCTATCGCACCGCCTGGACGAGTTCGACTGTGGCAAACCTGCGCTGACTCAATGGTTGCTCCATCATGCTCGCCAGGCGCAAGGCAGCGGCTCTGCGCGCACCTTCGTGGTCTGTGAGCAGGATCGCGTCGCTGGGTACTACAGCTTGACCGTAGGTCAGATCGACACGCTGGAAGCACCCGAGCGGATCCGTCGCGGTATGGGGCAGTACCCCATCCCTCTGGTCATATTGGCCAGGCTGGCCGTCGATTTGGACTACCAGAAGCGTGGGCTGGGTTTTAGTTTGCTACAGGACGCCATCATGCGCACCGTCGCCATTGCCGATCAGGCGGGCATCCGGGCGCTGCTTACCCATTCCATTGATGCCGAGGCTGATGCGTTTTATCGGCGCTTCGGTTTCGAGTCCATGCCAACACATGATCGCCAGTTGATCCTGTTGTTGAAAGATGCGCGCCGGTTGATGCAGGCAAGAAGTCAAGCCAAATAGCGCTGACCACCATGCGACACCTTACCCGACGCATTCCCTTTGGTGCCCAGTCTCGATATCGACGCAGGGCTGCGTTCATTTCCGTCAAAAACGATATTCGCCGCCATGCCGGGATTCTCGGTGGCCTGTTCTCCACCCATGATTACCTGCACGGTAAAAACGGGTGGATCGACTGCATGTTTATCGGCCGCACACCGCCGGTGTTTTACAACTGCGTACTCGAAACCACGCGCAATGCTTATAAGGAACAGGTCCGGATCGAATGGGTTGGGAGGGATCCATGTCTGCAAAGAAAACAACGCTGAGTTGGAGCAACGTCAAAGCCAAACTGGTCGATTTTGACCGCGCCGGCCTGCTTGGATTGGTGCAAGATCTTTACGCTGCGAGCAAGGACAACCAAACCTTCCTGCACGCCCGCTTCGGTCTTGGTGACGACGTGCTGAAACCTTACAAGATCACCATCGACCGCTGGCTGTGGCCGGATATGTTCAAGAACCAGGACACCTCAGTGTCGAAGGCGAAGAGGGCGATCTCGGATTACAAGAAGGCCATCGGGCAGCCGGAAGGGCTGGCCGAACTGATGGTGTTCTACTGCGAGCGTGCTGCCGGTTTCAGTGACGATGTCGGTTTGCAGGATGAGGGCTACTTCGATGCTCTGGTGAGAATGTTCGAGCAGACGTTGAAGGTCATCCATTCGCTGCCCGAGGATGCTCGGCCCGCTCTACATGGCCGCCTGGATGCCGTCCGCCGCACCAGTCACAACTTTGGCTATGGCGTCGGCGACGACATGGACGACTTGCTCGCCGAATATGGGATCTTTCGAGGTCAATGATCTGGAGGCGCTGCGCGCAGAAAACGCCCGCCTGATCTTACTGCTGGAATCCCATGGCATCGAATGGCGCTTGCCGCTGCCGCCTGCAGTCCCAGAGCGCGAGCCCTCACGGCTCTCCACTGACGAAAAGGTCGCTCTGTTCCGCCGCCTATTTCAGGGTCGTACCGATGTGTATCCCGTTCGGTGGGAAAGCAAAACCACCGGCAAGACCGGCTACTCGCCCGCCTGCGCCAACGAATGGCGGTATGCGTTCCGCAAACCCACCTTGACCGCGTCAACGATCAGGTGTTGACCGGTGCAGTGGACGGCGCGTGGACGGTTTCGGGCGGAACCCAGCGGTGTGGCAGCAACTCGTGCAGTCGGCTGTTGGGCCAAGTGGGCAG
>JBJTHI010000142.1:0-13327 GCA_046094425.1 Burkholderiales bacterium
AGCCACCTCAGCCCCGAGGCTGCCCTGGATCAGTTGCGCCGCATCCAGCAGCACACCATCTCCATCAACTCCGCCGCCCCCATCTCTGGTATCTCCGCCATCCACCAGGATCAGGCCGCCATCTTCTCCGCCCTCAAGACCAACAAACCTTCAGCCAACCCCCAACTCAGCCTGTTGTAGTGGCAATTTGAACTTGCACCCTATACAGATCAACCACTTACGCGCTTTGGTGTCGAACTCAGGTGCGCAGACTCGATGAGCAAATCGCTCTCGCTACAGCACAGCAAACAGGCATTGCCTACACCGCTACACGCCTGCGCAGCTACACAGATGCTGACACTGGTCTGCGTAAAACAGCCGAAGTGGCAAAAACAGTCAAAGCTTGGACTTTCATCGCAGATAACGGCAAACTCTGCGTCCATATCCGCTACGGCGCACGAGTGCTGGAGTTGGCAAAAGGTAAGAGTGCCGTCGAACTTGGTAGCCACAAAGATGTTGTGCCTGCGCTTGAGCTAATCAAAACCGCTGTCAGCAATGGTGAGTTGGATGCGCAAATCGAAGCTGCCAGCGTCGCTCTGCGCAAAGGATTTGTCCGCAGTTAAATACTGGTACACAGTTTAAGGAGAAGCGCCGTGCGCATCGCAGAAGTGGTTGGATTTACAGCAGACACGCAGCGTGTCAAAGCGCAACAGAGTGCTGCCAAAGCCGCCGCAAAGTCTGCCCGTCGTGCTGCGCTTTCTCTCAAACTGCGCAAAACACAGCAGCAGCTATCCCAACTCGCTGCCCAGTAAGCCATATACCAAAACCCCGCAAACGACGCTGTTGAGCTGGTTTCGGCTCGTTCAAAGAGCGTAAAAAGTATTGACGCTGACATAGACGACAGGCATAGCGAAAATACTATTCTGTGTCTTTCACTTTGTCGCCCTTCTTCTGTTTGCGCTTGCTCGTATAAGTCTCATCCACCACACCACCCGCATCTATCAGCCTGCGTGTCTCCTCGCCACGCAGCTGGTCGATAGCTTGGACGACTTTAAGATGGCTGTAGTGTTTCTCTATCATCAGCACACTCGTTCCCATCTGCTTGGCCAGTGTGTGTATCGGCACTTGGTCGTTCGTTAATGCCAGCGTCGCATAAGTATGTCGCAGGCTGTAAAACACACGCTTGTTGCCTGTTATCGGGTCAGTCAGTAAGTTGTGTTCTTTCAAATAACTCTCAAACATCTTCTGCCAGCTCGTCTGCTCTTCGCCGTTTCTCGTCCTAAATACAAAGTCTTCGTTTGTGGGCACAGTCAGTTTCTTAAACGGCTCTGTAATGCTGTCATCAATGTCGTAGTTGCGCAGTGCGATGCGTTCTAATGCTTTAACAGTCCTTCCCATCCCCACAATCGTGCGTGTGCCCGTCTTGCCGCTGACCACCATCTCCACGCTCCTGTTTAAGTTCGGAAGTGTTATCTCTTCGTGCGCATCGTCCGTGTTGTCTATCTCGCCTGTCGGCTTAAGCGTGGGTTTCATCGCAGACTTAATCTGCCGCCACTGTAAGTTCAGCAGCTCCGTGCCTGGTCGTGCGCCTGTGTCTAACAGCACATCCACATAATCTCGCATCAGCTGCCGCATCTCTTTGCTCTGCTCTGTGCGTGCCGCATCAATCCACGCATCAAAATTTGCCAGAAGCGCCCGCAGCTCATTCATATCAAATGCTGCCCTGCGCTCACTCTTTTTGCCTGTTGCTTCTAACTTCGGCTTGTTTGCCTCCGTTAAAAAGCCTCGTATCACCGCCTCGTCAAACACACGATTGAGTGCTGCGTTGTGCGTGAGCATCGTGCTTTGCGTGGGCACTTTCTCCATCAGTTCGGCACGCTTGATGTTCAGTTCATCCAACGCTTGGTAGTCGATGCTGGTGATACTGCGCTTACCCAATATCGGAATCAGATAATCGTTTATCACCCGTATGTAGTCCGTGTAGCTGCGCTTGCCTTTGCCTACAGCAATCTCGTGCTCTAAACGCTCTACTGCCAGCCGTGCCACATCCCTAAACTTGCGTGTAATAACTGGCAGATTTGAGCGTCTGCGTATCTCTGCTTCCATACGCAGCTCGTGTGCCCGTGCTTTGGCTCGCTTTAAGTCTCGCTCTTTCGTTGATGCTCGCTGCCACACGCCATCGACTTTGTATCGACACTGCCAGATACCACTGCGCTCACGCCGATACACGATGAGCGCACGCTCAATCAGTGTGTATGTGGTTTCTTTTGGCTCTGGCATAACGCAACTGTAGTTTCGCAAACACAAACGGACAATGATTCGACACAGACGCTGGACAAAAAAAGAGCTGCGTTCGCAGCAGCTCTGTATGCGTATCTGGTGGGCCCAACAGGACTTGAACCTGTGACCAATCGATTATGAGTCGACTGCTCTAACCAACTGAGCTATGGGCCCAAAAAACTTTAACTCGAATACACAACGCTGCCGTTCTTATCCACCACCCGCACCATCAGTGCGCCACTGTTCTTTTTCTTCATCGCCACATTCATCGCTTCACTCTCGCTGCTGTATGTGCTGATGTTCGTCCAGGCCTCATAAGCGTTCTTTGCTTTGTATTGTGCTTTATACACAGCCGCAGTCCCTCCGTTGCTCTGCTGCTGCCACCCTCCACAAAACCAACCTACAAAAGCAGGAAAAGTGTGTAAGTGGTGTGTAAGCAGTTTTTACAGGTCAAAAAACGCTACAAGCGTTGATTTTACTGCGTTTTAGGGCTTTGGACAATCCGATAAAACGGATTATGAGTCCTCTGCTCTAACCAACTGAGCTAACGGCCCTTCAATGAAAGTCAGCATTGTAGGCGGCGGCCCAGTGCTGCCTTGGCGGGCTATTTGGTACTCAGCGCATTGCCTACCAAACGTGAGGTGATGTCCACAATTTGAATCATTCGGTCGTAGGCCATGCGGGTGGGGCCGATGACGCCCAGGGTGCCGACCACTTGACCGTCCACCACATAGGGGGCGGAGACGACGGAGAGTTCTTCAAACGGCACCACCTGGCTTTCACCCCCGATGTAAATGCGCACGCCGTCGGCGCGGCTGCTCACATCGAGCAAGCGCATGAGTTGGGTTTTCTGCTCGAACAAATCAAACAGCTTACGCAGGCTGCCCATGTCGCTGCTGAAGTCTTGCACGGTGAGCAGGTTGCGCTCGCCGCTGATGACGACTTGTTCTTGACTCTCAGTTTCGGCCTCGCTACCGGCTTTCACGGCGGCTTGCATCAGGCTGGCGATCTCGCCGCGTAAGGTGTCGACCTCGTTTTTCAAACGCTCGCGCACTTCTTCAATGGTGTGGCCAGCGTATGCGGCGCTCAGGAAGTTGCTGGCCTCTTGCAATTGGGCGGGCGTGTAGTCTTGGGCGGTGAAGATCACGCGGTTTTGCACGTCGCCATCGGGGGCCACCAAGATAACCAAGATGCGCCGCTCGGACAAACGCATGAACTCAATGTGGTGGAACCTGCTGGCCTTACGCGGTGCGGTGATCACGCCCACAAAACTTGACAAGCTGGAGAGCAACTGGGCCGCGTTGGCGATGACACGCTGGGGCTGGTCGGCTTGTAGCTGGGGCTCTATATGGGGGCTGTGGGAAAAGCTCAGGGCGCTTGCGTCCAGCTTTTGCGTGGTCAGCATGGTGTCCACAAACAAGCGGTAGCCACGTGCCGTGGGGATGCGCCCGGCGCTGGTGTGGGGGCTGGCGATGAGGCCCAGGTCTTCTAAGTCGGCCATCACATTGCGAATGGTGGCGGGCGATAGCTCTAAGCCTGAGGCCTTGGACAAGGTGCGCGAACCCACGGGTTGCCCGTCGGCGATGTAACGTTCGACCAGGGTTTTGAGCAGGGTTTTGGCGCGGTCGTCCATACTTTTATTCTAGTGGCCACGCTATGGCGCCATGCCAGATCAGGGGTTGCCTACGTCGCGCCGCGCCTGGCTGCTAGCATCAACCCCATGGCCAATCGACTCACACAAATAGCCACCCGCACGGGTGATGATGGCAGCACCGGTCTGGGCGACGGCTCGCGTATAAGCAAAGACCACTTGCGGGTTCACGCCATGGGCGACGTGGATGAACTCAATTCGGGCTTAGGCGTGCTCTTGGCCGAACCCCTGCCCGACGATGTGCGCGAACTGCTGGTGGTGGTTCAGCACGAACTTTTTAACCTCGGCGGTGAATTGTCTATACCGGGTTATGAGTTGTTGAAAGCGGATGCAGTGCTGCGCTTGGATCAAGCGCTGGAACACTACAACGCGGCCTTGCCACGCTTGAAAGAGTTCATCCTGCCTGCGGGCACACGCAGTGCAGCGCTAGCGCATGTGAGCCGCACGGTGGCCCGGCGTGCTGAACGGGCCGTGGTGGCTTTGTGCGCAGCAGAGGCGGTGCGGGACGAGCCGCGTCAGTATTTGAACCGGTTGAGTGACTTGCTCTTCGTGCTGGCGCGCGTGCTCAACCGTGCCAACCTGGACGGCAAAGGCGGCGACGATGTGTACTGGAAGAGCGAACGGTTGGCGCGCGATGGGTCGTGAAACGCCCACCGCACGCCAAACACTTTGACGCTTATTTCACCGCGTCAAAATAACCCACGCTGAATTCCGCTTTACTCAACACACCATCGCTGTTTTTGTTCAGTTCAGAAAACTTGGCGGCAATGGCGGGCATGCGGCTGGCTTCTTGCGGCGACAGCGAGCCGTCGTTGTTGGCGTCGGCCCGGGTGAAGGCCGACTCCATGGCGGCGATGTCTTTGGCCGAGGTGGTCGCGGAAGGGGTTGGGCTGGGGGTACTGCTGCCCGGTCCCATGGTTTGGGCTTGTGCGCCAAAAGACAAGACCAAGGCTGCCACAGCGGCAACCAACAAGGTCAAAGAGCTGTGGGCGTGAGGAAACTGGCTGTGCATAAACAATCCTTGAAGGAGTGGAAGGGAGCCTCATTGCACCCCAACCCATTCCCTTGTTGCCAGCACTATTGCTTCAGCTCACCTGGGTTACCCCTAGGCCCAGATTAATCACATTGGCTTGCAGGCGCTTACTCACTTTCTTTTACTTGCCGTTCTTCTGACCCAGTCGTCTGGCCTGGACGGCGTTGGACAACACATCCAACACCGCCACGGAGTCGTCCCAACCAATACAAGCGTCGGTGATGCTTTGCCCGTAGGCCAGGCCGCTCACTTTGTCTTTGCCGGGTGAGAATTTTTGGGCTCCGGCGTTCAGATGGCTTTCCACCATCACACCGAAAATGCGGCGGCTACCGGCTTTCAACTGAGCCGCAATGTCTGCCGCCACCTCGATTTGTTTTTGGTGTTGTTTGCTGCTGTTGGCGTGTGAGCAATCCACCATCAGCGTGGGCGGCAATTTGGCCGCCTCCAAATCTTTGCAAGCGGCTTCCACATGGGCGGCGTCGTAGTTCGGCGCTTTGCCGCCGCGCAAAATCACGTGGCAGTCTTCGTTGCCTCGGGTTTGCACAATGGCGACCTGGCCGTTTTTATGCACCGACAAAAAGTGGTGGGGCCGCGCCGCCGCTTGAATCGCGTCGGTGGCGATGCGAATGTTGCCGTCGGTGCCGTTCTTGAAGCCGATGGGCGCAGAGATGCCCGAAGATAACTCGCGGTGCACCTGGCTTTCCGTGGTGCGCGCGCCGATGGCACCCCAGGAAATCAAGTCGCCCAGGTACTGGGGCGAAATCACGTCCAAAAACTCGCTGCCCGCAGGCAAGCCCAAGCGGTTGATCTCCACCAACAACTGGCGGCCCATGCGCAGGCCTTCGTCAATGCGGTAGCTCTCGTCCAAGTACGGGTCGTTGATGAGGCCCTTCCAGCCCACCGTGGTGCGGGGTTTCTCGAAGTAAACCCGCATCACAACCTCCAGCGTGTCGGCATAACGTTCGCGCTGTTCTTTCAAACGTTTGGCGTACTCAATGGCCGCGACCGGATCGTGAATAGAGCAAGGGCCAATGATGACGAGCAAGCGGTCGTCCTGGCCTTGCATGATGTGGCGAATGCGTTGGCGCGTATCACTCACCAGGGTTTCAACCGGCGTGCCATGGATGGGGAAGAAACGAATCAAATGTTCGGGGGGCGGCAGCGGGGTCACGTTTTCTATCCTCTCATCGTCGGTGCGACTGGTTCTTTCGGTGCTGGCGGACCAAGCGCCCGAGGGGTTTGAGTTGGACATGAGAGGCTCCTTCAAAGGTGAGTAATGACTGAAATAAAAAGCGGAACTGAAAAGCGAAAAAAAACCGCCGGGGGTGAGCCCGGCGGTTTGGAGATTCGGTGTGCGTGACTTCTGTTCTACGCCCTGCCCTCTCTGCCGCCGGTGCGGTGTGAGAACCAAAAGTAGCTAAAGAAGAAGTGGGGCTGATAACGCATGGGCCGGAATCTACCACATGTGCTTTTCAAGCCGTCCCGCCCACTGTCAAACCATCAATCCGCAAGGTGGGCTGGCCCACGCCCACCGGTACGCTTTGGCCTTCTTTGCCGCAGGTGCCTACGCCCGAATCCAACTCCATGTCGTTGCCTATCATGGTCACACGCGTCAGCGCGTCGGGGCCGTTGCCAATCAAGGTAGCACCTTTGACCGGGTATTGAATTTTTCCGTTCTCCACCCAAAACGCCTGCGACGCCGAGAACACGAATTTGCCACTGGTGATGTCTACCTGCCCGCCGCCGAAGTTGCTGGCATAGAGGCCGCGCTTCAAACCCTTGATGATTTCGTCGGGCGTTTTATCGCCACCGAGCATATAGGTGTTGGTCATGCGCGGCATCGGCACGGCGGCGTAACTTTCGCGGCGGCCATTGCCGGTGGGTTTGACCTTCATCAGCCTGGCGTTCATCGAGTCTTGCAAATAACCTTTCAGAATGCCGTCTTCAATTAGCACATTGCGCTGGCTGGCGTTGCCTTCGTCGTCCACGTTCAATGAGCCGCGTCGATCCGGCAGCGTGCCGTCGTCCAGCACGGTGACGCCTTTGGCGGCTACACGCTGGCCAATGCGCCCCGCAAAGGCGCTGGAGCCTTTGCGGTTGAAGTCACCTTCCAGGCCGTGGCCTATGGCTTCGTGCAACAGTACACCGGGCCAGCCAGGGCCAAGCACCACGTTCATTTCACCGGCTTTGGCCGGGCGTGATTCCAAATTGGTAAGGGCCGCACCCACTGCCTCGTCGACATAAGACGCGATCACCTCGTCATGGAAATAGCCCATGCCATAACGCCCGCCACCGCCACTGCTGCCAGTTTCGCGGCGTACTTGGCCAGCAATGGTTTGTTCGGCGATCACGGTCAAGCTCAAACGCACCAAGGGGCGGACATCGGCCGCCAAGGTGCCATCGGCGCGGGCCACCAAGACCACGTCGTATTCACCGGCCAAACTGGCCATCACTTGAACAATGCGCGGGTCTTTGGCGCGGGCGAGCTTTTCTACTTTTTCGAGCAGCGCCACTTTTTGGGTGCTGTCCAGCGTGGCGATGGGGTCCATCGGCGCATAGAGCACGCGGCTGCCGGCAATTTTTTGCGGCTGGCCGCCTACTTTGATGCGGCGGCTTTGCCCCGCCGCCGCAATGGTGCGAACGGTGTGGGCCGCGTCCATCAATGCCGCCTCGGAAATGTCATCGGAATAGGCAAACGCAGTTTTTTCTCCAGCCACGGCGCGCACGCCAACGCCCTGGTCGATACCAAAACTGCCGCTTTTGACGATGCCCTCTTCCAGGCTCCAGCCCTCGCTGCGGGTGTACTGGAAGTAAAGGTCAGCGTCGTCGATACGGTGGGTGGCGATGGCCTGCAAGGCTTTGCTCAAGGTGGCGTCCGTCAATCCAAACGGATCCATCAACAATGAACGCGCAACGGCCAAACGCTCCAAGGTGGGTTCACGCGAGATCATGGCGGGGGCTTTCTGCAAGTGGAGCACCATTGTAGAAGTCGCTGGTTGTCGCACTGGGAGCAAGGGTTTGTACCGTTCACGCAGCGTTAACGAATCTTTACCTTGAGTTTGTCGTCGCCAAGGGGGGCACTGCCGTTGAGGGCAAGCGGGCCACCCACTGCAAGTCCGCGCCCATTCAACTTCTAGGAGATTGCATATGTTCCCACTCAAGTCCGCCCTGATTGGCGCCAGTTTGGCTTTGGCTGGTTTGAGCGCTTTGGCTCAAACTGCACCCAACCCCGCAGCCACCCCCGGCATTGACCAGCGCCAAGCCAACCAAGAAAAACGCATCGACCAAGGTGTTGCCTCCGGTGCCTTGACTCAAAGAGAGGCCAAACGCATGGAACATCAACAAGCCGCCGTGGATCGCGCTGAAGACAAAGCCAAATCCGACGGTGTGGTGACCCAGCAGGAACGCAAACGCCTGCACAAAGCCCAAAACCACACCAGCCGCCACGTGCACCGTCAAAAACACGACGCACAAACGGCCAAGCCGTGATGCTTCAGGGCGTTTGATCTTGCTTCAAGACCAAAGCCCGCGCATACAAGCGGTTGCGCGGCGCTTGGGTCAAGCTGGTGGCCAAGGACACGGCTTGTTTGAGCGGCAGCTCGGCCAGTAGTAGGCGTAAAACCGCGTCGTGTTCGGTGTCGGCCTCGTCATGCTCGGCCGCGGGTGCCAGTGCGTGCAGCACCAATACAAACTCACCACGCTCTCGGTGGGCATCCTCGGCCAGCCACTGAGGCAAGTCGTGGGCGGCCAGGGTGACCACGGTTTCAAACTGTTTGGTCAACTCGCGGCACACCGTGACGCGGCGCGCGCCACATGCCGTCGCCAATGCCGCACACAAAGCCTCAATGCGGTGTGGTGCTTCGAACAACACCTGGGTTTGGGGCTTCGCGGCGAGTTGTTGGAGTTGTGTGCTACGGGTTGCCGCTTTGTGGCTGAGAAAGCCGACAAAAGAAAAACCCGCAGTTTCCCAATCTTCCTGGTTGGCCACACTGCCGGCCACACTCAAAGCCGCAATGGCGCTGCTCGCCCCTGGCAGGGGCAAGACACGGTATCCCGCCGCCTGTACCTGGGCCACCAGCACCGCGCCGGGGTCGCTCACGGCGGGGGTTCCGGCGTCGCTCACATAAGCCACCCGTTCACCACGAGCCAAACGTTGAATGACCGCTTCACTGGCGCCGCGTTCGTTGTGCTCGTGCAAGGCCAACAGCGGCTTGTGCAGGCTCAAGTGTTGAAGCAACGAAGCACTGTGGCGTGTGTCTTCACAAGCCACGGCGTCTACCAGGGACAGCACATGAATGGCGCGTAAGGTCAGGTCGGCCATGTTGCCGATGGGCGTGGCCACCACATAAAGCGCCGCCGTTGGAAAATGCTGCGCACCAGCCGCAGCCGCAGCCGCTTGTAACAACACGGGGCCCAAGGACATGCTCAAAGCTTTGCTCAAAAAATGGGGTGCTAAAAATGACCCGCAGAACCCGCCCCTACTCGGCAGTGCAACGATCGGCCAGGCCGGTGAAAATCAAGCCCTGGACTATTTGCTTGGCCAGGGCTTGAAGCTGGTGCAGCGCAATTATCGTGTCGCTGCGGGCCCGAGCCGCCGCGCCGGTGAAGTGGACTTGATTCTGCGCGACGCGGATGGGAGCTTGGTGTTTGTGGAAGTGCGGATCCGTAGCGGCCACGACCACGGCGGTGCGGCGGGCAGCATAGACCGCGCCAAACGCAAGCGCATTGTGTACGCAGCGCAGCATTACATGCGGGCCATGCCCTCACCTCCGCCTTGCCGTTTTGATGTAGTGGCCATAGACGGGGGCCAGTTGCAGTGGCTGCGTGCGGCGTTCGACGCGGGGAATTCAACCTGAGGCACGGAACCGAAGTTGTTCATCGGAGTCACAAGGGCTGACTTATGATCCGCCCCCATGTTTGAACAACGTATTCAACAACAGTTCTTTGACAGCGCTGACTTGCTTTATGCCGCCGCCGAGTCGTTGAGCAAGCCCATCAATGAGGCTGCGCATGCCATCGTCGGTTGCATCACGGCGGGGGGCAAGGTTTTGGCCTGTGGCAATGGGTCTTCTGCGAGTCAAGCACAGCAGTTCGCGGCTGAATTCATGGGGCGTTTCGAGCGCGAGCGTCCTGGCCTGGCGGCTTTGGCCTTGCACAGCAACGCCGCCATACTCTCCGCGTTTGGTGAACAGGCCGAGTTTGACGCGGTGTACGCCAAACAAATTCAAGCCTTGGGCCAACCGGGCGATGTGTTGCTGGTATTGAGTGCGTCTGACGCACCGGCCAACTTATTGGCCGCGATAGCAGCCGCCCGTGCCAAAGACATGGTGGTGGTCATCTTGACCGGCCGCGTACCCAATTTACTGACCGCCCGCTTGGCTGAAACCGATGTCGCCATTGGCGTGCCCCATGACCGCCCTGCGCGCGTTCACGAAGTTCACACCTTGATCGTGCACTGTTTGTGCGACGCGGTGGATTTGCAATTACTTGGAGAACAGGATCCCACATGAAGGTCTCACCTCAAACTCAAAACCACCGCAGGCCATTCCTTTTGGCGGTGTTGCTGGCAGCAAGCCCCTGGATGAGCGCTTGCGCGCCCTTGCTGGTGGGAGGTGCCATGGTGGGAGGTGCCATGGTGGTGACGGATCGGCGCACCTCGGGGGCTCAACTGGAAGACCAAAGCATTGAGTTCAAGTCCGGCAACCGTTTGCGCGAAGTATTGGGTGACCGCGGTCGGGTGAGCCCCACCAGCTACAACCGACTGGTGCTGCTGACTGGTGAAGTGGCCAGTGAGGCCGACAAAACTGCCGCCGAGCAGGCGGTCGCGCGGGTTGAAAACGTGCGCGCCACAGTCAACGAGTTGACCGTGCTGGGATCGGGCGCTTTTGCCAGTTCATTGGCCAATCGCTCCAACGACTTGATTTTGTCAGGCAAAGTGAAAGCCACTTTTGTGGACGCCAAAGACGTGCACGCCAACGCCTTCAAAGTTGTCACCGACAGGGGCGTGGTTTATCTGATGGGCCGCGTGACCGAGCGCGAGGCCGACCGCGCCACTGAGCTGGCGCGGTCCATCAATGGCGTACAAAAAGTGGTGCGCGTGTTTGAAATCATCAGCGAAGCAGAGCTGGCCAATATGCGCCCCGCAGCGGACAAGAAATAAACAGCGACCTATTTCAAGCGGCGTATCAGGCTAGAGGTGTCCAGTCGGCCTGCGCCTTGGGCTTGTAAGTCAGCGTAGAACTGATCCACCAAAGCGGCCACGGGCAGTCGCGCGCCATTGCGGCGCGCTTCGTCCAGGACCAAGTCGAGGTCTTTGCGCATCCAATCCACGGCAAAACCAAAGTCAAACTGATCGTCCACCATGGTGGGGCCGCGTTTGTCCAATTGCCAACTTTGGGCTGCACCTTGGCCAATGACGGCCAGCACCCCCTTCATGTCCAAGCCCGCTTTTTGACCAAAAGCAATGGCTTCGGCCAAACCCTGAACCAAGCCTGCAATGGCAATTTGATTCACCATTTTGGCCAACTGGCCCGCGCCGCTTTCACCCAAACGCGTCACTGCTTTGGAATAGGCTTTCATCACGGGCTCGGCTCGCTGGAAAGCGGTTTCATCACCACCACACATGACCGTGAGCGTGCCATTGATGGCACCCACATTGCCGCCCGAAACCGGGGCGTCAATGAAGAACAAACCCCGGTTTTTTGCGGCCAACGCCAGCTCACGCGCCACCGTGGCCGAGGTGGTGGTGTGGTCAACGAACACCGCCTGTGGTTTCATGGCCAAAAACGCACCGCCGCCGTCGCCGGTTAAGGCGACAGACCGGAGGTCGTCGTCATTGCCCACGCAAGAAAAAACGAAATCAGCGCCCGCTGCCGCAGCCTGCGGTGTGGCAGCAGATTGCCCGCCGAACTCAGCCACCCAAGCGGCCGCTTTGCTGGCCGTGCGGTTGAACACCGTGACATGGTGACCGGCCCGCGCCAAGTGGCCCGCCATGGCGTAACCCATGACGCCTAAACCGATGAAGGCGACGTTGTACGAAGTGGGGGGTGTTGGAAAGGTGTTCATTTGTGAGATGTTGCCACGTTCTCTCTGACCTTGAGGAGCCAGGCCAACAAATGACGCCGGTTGTTGCGCCCGCCTGCTCGCTGTTCAAAGTGTTACAGCTTGTCGTCAAACTGCAGCCAAGCTGTGTCAATATGAGCGCCTGTGAGGCATGAACTTCACACCGCAAAATAATCTCGGGAGCAACCATGAAATATGACGCAATACCTATAGCCGCTGCTTTGGCCGCGGCACTGGCCGCACCGGCGGCGCACGCTGTCGTGTCTTTCAGCAACCCCAGCAGTTGGGCTTTGCCCTCTGGCGCATTGGATGGAACGGCGCGGCTGTTGTATTCGAATAACTCGGGCAGTTTTATCTGCTCTGGCTCGCTTTTGCAGGGTGGTGCCTACGTGTTGACGGCTGCGCACTGCGTAGATGACTTCACCAGCATGACGATTGACTTCCAACAGGGCAGCGTCACCCGTAGCGCGGCCGATGTGTTCATCCATAGCAACTGGAATGGTCAATTCGCAACCGGGGCCGACATTGCCTTGATTCGATTGAATCAGTCTGTGAACACCATCCAGGGTTTTGGTTTAGCCAGCAACAATTTGCTTGGCAATACTTTTTTGATGGCCGGTTATGGCCTGGTCGGATCGGGCACATCGGGCACCACCGGTTTTGACTGGGGGCGGGCGCACTACGGCTACAACCTTTACGACGTGGGCGTGGTGGGCGATTACGGCTACACCTATTTGTTCGATTTTGACGACGGCACCTACAACCGCAACACCCATTGCCATGTCTACGGGGTTTGCGACGCCGGGTTGGGTAGCGTCGAGGCATTGACGGCGGGTGGCGATTCGGGTGGTGGCAGCTTTGTTTGGGATGGTACCCAGTGGTTACTCGCTGGTGTGCACTCATTTGGCCGCACCTATGGCCGCTACCTTTGCCCGGGAATCCCCACCCAAGTTTGTGGTGATTTGGACAGTGTGAACTTCAACAGCACCTTCGGCGAAACTGCGGGCGATACGGCTGTGGTTTCGCACCTCAGTTGGATCAATTCCTTCCTCAACCCCAGCAACACGGTTTCAGAACCTTCTACCTTCGCGCTGGCATTGTTGGGTTTAACGGCGTTGGCCTGGCGGCGTCGGCGCTGACCTCGAAAGTTTGTGACCTGGAAAAGCGCCCTTCAAACGGGCGCTTTTTTATGTGCGCCCAGCATGGGCGCACTCCTGCGGGTGCAAGTCCCGCCACGAGCTGGTCACAGCGAGTGAAGTGAAGCGCAACTGCATGAGGGTGACCGAGTGTGGGAAGGAAGCGTGGAGCATAAATCGCGAGCC
>JBJTHI010000143.1:0-17910 GCA_046094425.1 Burkholderiales bacterium
ATCGGCTCGCGATTTATGCTCCACGCTTCCTTCCCACACTCGGTCACCCTCATGCAGTTGCGCTTCACTTCACTCGCTGTGACCAGCTCGTGGCGGGACTTGCACCCGCAGGAGTGCGCCCATGCTGGGCGCACATGAAAAAGGGCCGCTTTCGCGGCCCTTGGTATCGGCAAGTGGGAAGTCCTTGGACTTACATGTCCATGCCCATGCCGCCCATTCCACCCATGCCGCCGCCTGCTGGTGCAGGGGCTTCATCTTTCGGGGCTTCGGAGACCATGCACTCGGTGGTCAGCATCAGTGACGCAACCGAGGCTGCGTTTTGCAGGGCGGTGCGGGTCACTTTGGTGGGGTCCAAGATGCCCATCTCGATCATGTCGCCATAGGTGTCGTTGGCGGCATTGAAGCCGTAGTTGCCTTTGCCACTCAACACGGCATTGACCACCACGCTGGGCTCGCCGCCTGCGTTGTAGACGATTTCGCGCAGAGGGGCTTCAACGGCCTTGAGCACCAGCTTGATGCCGGCTTCTTGGTCGGCGTTGTCGCCTTTGATGGTGCCAGCGGCTTGACGAGCGCGCAAAAGCGCCACACCACCACCGGCCACAATGCCTTCTTCCACCGCAGCGCGGGTAGCGTGCAGGGCGTCTTCCACGCGGGCTTTTTTCTCTTTCATTTCGACTTCGGTGGCAGCGCCGACTTTGATCACAGCCACACCACCAGCCAACTTGGCCACGCGCTCTTGCAGCTTCTCGCGGTCGTAGTCAGAAGTGGCTTCTTCGATTTGAATGCGCACTTGTTTGACGCGGGCTTCGATGTCCGCAGCAGCACCTGCGCCATCAATGATGGTGGTATTTTCTTTGCCCACTTCGACACGCTTGGCTTGGCCGAGGTCGGCCAGCGTCACTTTTTCCAGCGACAGACCCACTTCTTCCGCAATGACTTTGCCGCCGGTCAGGATGGCGATGTCTTCCAGCATGGCCTTGCGACGGTCGCCGAAACCAGGGGCCTTCACAGCCACCACTTTCAAGATGCCGCGCAGGGTGTTGACCACCAAGGTCGCCAGGGCTTCGCCTTCCACTTCCTCAGCAATGATCAGCAAAGGACGGCCGGCCTTGGCCACTTGCTCCAGCGTGGGCAGCAGGTCGCGGATGTTGCTGATTTTCTTGTCGAACAACAGCACGAAGGGGTTGTCCAGCAGTGCGGCTTGTTTCTCTTGGTTGTTGATGAAGTAGGGCGAGAGGTAGCCACGGTCGAACTGCATGCCTTCCACTACGTCCAGCTCGTTGTCCAGGCTCTTACCGTCTTCAACGGTGATGACGCCTTCTTTGCCGACCTTGTCCATCGCGTTGGCGATGATGGTGCCGATGGAGTCGTCGCTGTTGGCCGAAATGGAGCCAACTTGGGCGATTTCTTTGCTGGTGGTGGTGGCTTTAGAAGCCTTCTTCAACTCGGCCACCAAGGCGATCACGGCCTTGTCGATGCCGCGCTTCAGATCCATGGGGTTCATGCCAGCGGCCACGTACTTCATGCCTTCGCGCACGATGGCTTGAGCCAGCACGGTAGCGGTGGTGGTGCCGTCGCCCGCGTTGTCGCTGGTTTTAGAAGCCACTTCCTTGACCATTTGAGCGCCCATGTTCTGGAGCTTGTCTTTGAGCTCAATTTCCTTGGCCACAGACACACCGTCCTTGGTGACGGTGGGGGCGCCGAAGGAGCGCTCCAGCACCACGTTACGGCCTTTGGGGCCCAGGGTGACTTTGACTGCGTTGGCCAGGATGTTCACACCCTCAACCATGCGTGCGCGGGCTTCGCCGCCGAAAATTACGTCTTTTGCTGCCATGTTTAACTCTCCGAATTCAGTGGTTAAGTAGATCGCTCTCTTTACTCATGTAGTTGTTGAGAAAGAAAGCGTAGCGAGCGGTGTGATGGCAAGGCGCACGGAGCACAGCAACCGGAACGTACTTCTGTACGTGAGGATTGCGAGCACCGCGCAACGCCGCCAGCGCGCCGCGCAGTAGCTTTATTTCTCGACAACAGCGAAGAGGTCTTCTTCGCGCATGACCAGCAACTCGTCGCCATCAACCTTAACGGTTTGACCGCTGTACTTGCCGAACAAAACGCGGTCACCGACCTTGATGTTCAAGGCAATGAAATCACCTTTGTCGCTGCGCTTGCCTGGGCCCACGGCCAAGACTTCACCTTGGTCGGGCTTTTCAGCGGCGTTGTCAGGAATGACGATGCCCGAAGCGGTTTTGGTTTCTTGTTCCAAGCGCTTGACGATGACGCGGTCGTGCAGAGGACGAAGTTTCATAGCATCTCCTTGATGACTGATAAAGATTCTTGAGGCTCGGGCAGAAAGTGTGCGCCCATTTACTTCAACCGCCCAGTTCTCGTTCGGAGAGATGGGTGGTTGTTAGCACTCAAACTGGTCGAGTGCTAGTGGATTCATTATAGGGACGGATCGTGGCGATTCAAGAGGTCATGTTGGTTGGAAATGCGCTTGGCTTGGATAGACTGCCGCACCTGCCCGTTTGCCGCCATGTACGCCTCCTTCTTCGGTCTTGCCCAAGAGCCTTTTTCTATCGCGCCTGATCCTCGCTACTTGTTCATGAGCGAGAGGCACCGCGAGGCCTTGGCGCATCTGCTTTACGGGCTGCGTGGGGGCGGTGGGTTTGTATTGCTCACGGGAGAAATCGGCGCGGGCAAAACCACGGTGTGTCGCTGTTTTTTGGAGCAAATTCCAAAAGCCTGCAATGTGGCCTACGTGTTTAACCCCAAGCTGACGGTGACGGAGCTGCTCAAAACGGTGTGCGAGGAGTTTCGCATTCCGCTTTCATCGGTGAGCATGGGCGGTGAGACGGTAAAGCACTACGTCGATCCCATCAACGAGTTTTTGCTGCGCACCCATGCGGTGGGGCAAAACAATGTGCTCATCATTGACGAGGCGCAGAACTTGTCGATTGACGTGCTGGAGCAATTGCGCTTGCTAACCAACCTGGAAACCAACGAACGTAAGTTGCTGCAAATCATTCTGATCGGGCAACCCGAGTTGCGCGGCATGCTGGCGCGGCCCGAACTGGAGCAACTGGCGCAGCGGGTGACGGCGCGTTACCACCTGCAGGCCTTGTCGGCGCAGGAAACCTTGGTTTACATCCGCCACCGTTTGAGTGTGGCTGGGTTGACGGGGGTCTTACCGTTTGACCGCCGTGCTGTGCAGCAAGTCCACAAACTATCTCGAGGTGTGCCCAGGCGCATCAATTTGTTGTGCGACCGTGTATTGCTCGGCGCCTATGCAGCGGGCCGCAGGCGGGTGGATCGCCATATGGTGAGTAGAGCGGCGGCCGAGGTGTTTGACCAGGGCGATCCCGCGCCGTGGTCCGCGCTGCGCTTAGGACGCTCCTGGGTGCTGGTTTGTATTGCGGGTTTGCTCGTGGTGACTGCTTTGGTGGTGATGCTGTGTTGGCCCGCGGACTGGGTCGCCAAGGCCGCGTTGACGGCGCCCGCGCGTTGAACTCGCTCATTGCCTCATTGAAAGTGAAAGGCGACAAACTTGTCCTACATCCTTGATGCTTTGCGACGTGCCGATGCCGAGCGCGGTTTGGGCCATGTGCCCACTCTCCATACCCAGACTGCTTTCCCGACAGCGGGTGACGATGGGCTGGGTGTGCCGCCTGCCAGGTGGTGGCGCTGGGGTGTTGTGGCCTTGGTGGTGTCGCTTCTGAGCGTGGTGGCCTGGTGGATGCTGGCGCGTACCATGCCTGCACCAAAAGCGCTGGCGGTGGATGCCCAGCCGCAGGTTCCCATCTCAGCCGAAGTCACGAAACCACCGCCCGCTCCATCGCCGCCCCTTGAACCACAGCCCGTCGTCATGACGCCAGCAGAGGTTCCGTCTGTGGTGGTAGCGCAAACACCGGCGGTTATCGCACCCTCCGTTCCACCTCCAACCATCCCGACCACTCAACCAGCCGCGTCGTCAACGACCCCAGTGGCAGAGGCACCCAACGCAGCGCCCCATCTTCCAGCCAAAGCACCTGCTGTTGTCAGTGCAGCAGTGGACAAGACGGTGCCGACGTTGAGCGAATTGCCTGAGTCCATACGCCGCGAGTTGCCCACCTTGAGCGTGGGCGGTGCCATGCATTCCAACAACCCGGCCAGCCGCATGTTGATCTTGAACGGCCAGGTGTTTCAAGAAGGCGATGCGGTGACGGCTGACTTGGTGCTGGAGCAAATCAATTTGAAATCGGCTGTGCTGGTTTACAAGGGTCAGCGTTACAGCATCAGTTATTGAACCAACAAAGCTGGCCCATGAACGGGCAAGGGTAAAACGCGCCCGATGACTGCTGCGTTGTTAAAGCCGTGGCGGCGAAACACGGCCATCACCTCATCCAGCGCTGAAGGCTCGCAAGACACCAGCAAACCGCCGCTGGTTTGCGGGTCGGAGAGCAGGGCTTGTTGCACCGTGCTGAAGTTGTTTGGCAGGGCGACTTCAGTCCCATACCCTGCCCAATTGCGGTTCGACGCACCGGTGATGCAACCTTGTTCGGCCAGTTCTTGCACGCCAGTCAGCAGCGGCACAGCAGGCCAGTCGATTTCTACTTGGCACTTCGCGCCGCGTGCCAACTCCAGGGCATGGCCCGCCAGGCCAAAACCAGTGACATCGGTCAACGCATGAACGCCGGGCAGTGCGGCGAGATCGGGGCCGGGGGTGTTGAGCTGGGTGGTAACGGCGATCATTTGGTCGTAGCCCGCCGTGCCGAGTTGGCCTTTTTTCAGCGCGGCAGACATCACCCCCACACCGATGGGTTTGCCCAGCACCAGCACATCACCGACCCTGGCATCGGCGTTGCGTTTGATGCGCTCTGGATGAACCAGGCCCAGTGCTACCAGTCCATAGATGGCTTCCACCGAATCAATTGTGTGACCCCCTGCAATCGGGATGCCTGCGGCCAGGCAACTCGCCGCACCGCCTTGGAGCACCCGGGCAATGGTTTGTGTGGAGAGTACGTTGATCGGCATGCCTACGAGTGCCAAGGCCATGATGGGTGTGCCACCCATGGCGTACACATCGCTGATTGCATTGGTGGCGGCGATACGACCAAAGTCGTAGGGATCGTCCACGATGGGCATGAAAAAGTCAGTCGTGGCTATCAGAGCTTGGTGTTCATTGAGTTGGTACACCGCTGCATCGTCCGAGGTTTCAATGCCCACCAACAACTCTTGGGGCAAGGGCATGCCCGTCGTGCCTTTGAGAATTTCAGAAAGCACTCCAGGCGCAATCTTGCAGCCGCAACCACCTCCGTGCGATAGCGAGGTGAGGCGGGGCTCAGGGACGGGCGATGGGCTCATGGTCATCTTGGGTGATCTGGGTTGGACAGCGGTGAGCATAGTCTGAGATGGCGCCGACCGTTTGAGCGCCTCCAGTTAGCATGCGCAGCTTGTTTCTTTTTTTTGAAAGTGCTCAGAGTCCCATGAAACGTTTGTTCAATACGGCTGTCTTGCAGGTCTTGGTGGCTTGCTTCCTCTTTAGTCTTACTGCATTTTCCCAGGCTCAAACAGTGCTGCGCATCACCACCATCCCCGAAGAAGTGGCCACCGAACAGGTTCGCAAGTTCACGCCCTTGGTCAGCTACTTGGAAAAACGCTTGGGTGTGAAGGTGGAGTTCACGCCGGTGAGCGACTACCCGGCGGCGGTGGAGGCCTTGGTGAACAAAAAGGTGGACATGGTGTGGTTCGGCGGCTTCACCTATGTGCAGGCGCAAATTCGCTCCGGCGGGAAAATTGTGCCCATCGCGCAGCGCGAAGAGGACACGAGGTTTCAGTCGGTCTTCATCACCAAGACAGACTCGGGCATCAAAACCTTGGCCGACATGAAAGGCAAGCAGGTGTCTTTTGGTTCGCAAAGTAGCACCTCAGGCCATTTGATGCCGCGCAGCTTTTTGCTGCAAGCCAAGATTGATCCCGAAGCCGACTTCAAACGTATTGCCTATTCAGGTGCCCATGACGCCACGATAGCTTCAGTGGTCAGCGGCAAGGTGGACGCCGCTGCGCTGGACATCACCGTGTGGCGCAAGTTTGTGAATGAAAACAAGGTGGACACCAAGGCGGTGAATGTGTTCTACACCACGCCCCCTTATTTCAACTACAACTGGTCGGTGCATGCCGACATGCCGGTTGACTTGCGCGGCCGTTTGCAAAAAGCCTTGCTTGATTTGGATATGAATACGCTCGAGGGCAAAGAAATTTTGACGCTCAACCGCGCCACCCGTTACATCACCACCCAGCCCGACAACTACAAAGGCATTGAAGCGGCCGCACGCAGCGCAGGGTTGCTGTGATTGCGGGGGTGTAGCCTTGAAGATTGAATTGCGCAAGGTGGTTGCTCGCCACGCAGCAGCCAAGCCTGGTGCAGCGGCAGCGTTGCGGCAGGTCAGCCTGTCGATTGCAGACGGTGAGCAAGTGGCCATCATTGGCCCCTCGGGCGCAGGCAAAACCACCTTGCTGCAACTGCTGGCGTGTGCGTTGCCTCCCTTGCAGGGGCAGTATCGGTTGAACGAGCAATCGCCGTGGGCCATGCCACGGCGGGCCTTGCAGCGCCTGCGCGGCCAACTGTGTCTTGCGCCCCAGGTTCCGCCTCTGCCACCACGTCAACGGGTGGTGACTGCGGTGTTGGCCGGACGCTTGCCCGCGATGGGGTTGCTGCAAAGCATTCGCTCCTTGTTCTACCCCAGCGATATTCCCGCAGCACACCAAGCCCTGCAACGTTTTGATTTGGGCGAGAAAATTTTTGAGCGTGTGGACAGGCTCTCGGGCGGCGAACGCCAGCGCGTGGGGTTGGCGCGCTTGCTCTTGGCACCAGCGTCCCTGTGGTTGGTGGACGAACCCTTGTCGGCGCTGGATCCCACACGTGCTCGGCTGGCACTGAAGGTGTTGGTGGACGAAGCCAAAGCCAGGAAGCTCACCCTGGTAGCCAGTCTGCACCAAGTGGATGTGGCTTTGGTGCATTTCCCGCGCATCGTTGCGCTGCGCGAAGGTGCGGTGGTGTTCGACTTGCCTAGCGAGCAAGTCAGCCAAGCCATGTTGGCAACGCTCTATGCCCAGCATGAACATGAGCTGCAGAGCCAGCAAGCCGAGCCCGGGGACAGTCCAGCAGAGCCTGCGTCGCCTGTGTTGATGCAGTGCCGATGAACCCACCTGTGCACCACCCAAGGCTTGAACCGCCGCAGCGAGACCCGGCTTGGTGGGGGCGCGTGTTTTGGGGAACGGCGGCGCTGGTATGGCTGTGGCCGCTTTTGGTGGCCACCGAGTTTCGGCCCTCTCTGTTGTGGCAAGCCGATGGTCTGAAAACCACGGGTCAGTTTTTGGCGAGTTTTTTCCCGCCCGCTTTGGGGCTAGAGTTTTTGGGCCTTGTGGCGCGTGAAACGTGGCGCACGGTAGCCATGGCCACAGCAGGCATCACATTGGCGCTGGCGTTGGCCGTGCCGCTGACCTTGCTGTCCAACCGGACGCTCTCGGTGTCGGCCGTCTCGGGTCGCATGGCGCGTTGGCCTGCTACCGTGCGCCTGGTTCTGCGTTGCTTGCTGGTATTGCTGCGCAGCGTGCCAGAGTTGGTGTGGGCCTTGGTGTTTGTTCGTGTGGTGGGTTTGGGGCCCACGGCGGGTGTACTCGCTATTGCGCTGACCTATGGCGGCATGTTGGGCAAGGTGTACAGCGATATTCTTGAGAGCAGCGACCGGCACGCAACGCAGGCCCTGCTGCGCAACGGTAGTGGTCGCCTGCAGGCCTTTTTCTACGGGCTGCTACCGCAAAGCGCAGCCGAGCTGACGTCCTACACCGTGTACCGATGGGAATGCGCGATTCGTTCCTCTGTGGTCTTGGGCTTTGTGGGCGCAGGTGGCTTGGGCCAGCAGCTCGACAACTCCATGAAGATGTTCAATGGCGGGGAAGTGGCCACCATGCTGCTGGTTTTCATGGCCTTGGTGGCCTTGGCCGATGGCTTGAGCACTTGGCTGCGTAAGGTACTGGGGTGACCACCGTGAAACTCAACACCACGCCAGCACAGCTCTCTGCGCCATCGTCCACGGCTTGGTGGATGTGGCTGGGTTTCTTCGCCCTGGTGGCGGCTAGTTTCTGGAGTTTGGATTTGCAGTGGGCGCAGTTTTTGTCGCTGGACGCTGCGCGCAGCATGGGCCGGTTTTTGGCCGAGTTTTTCCCGCCTGACTTGAGCCCCGCGTTTGTGCGCAAAGTGGCCTTTGCCACCATCGAGACGCTCGCCATGTCGGCTCTGGGTACGCTCTTGGCGGCTGTGGTGGCGGCGGGTTTGGCGCTGCTGGCGAGTCGGCCCGTCGGGTGGACGCACGGTGCGGGCACCCCCTCAGGGGGCTTGTTGCGCAGGCTCATGCGGTGGCTGCTCAATGCCCTGCGTTCTATCCCTGAGTTGGTTTGGGCGGCGCTGCTGTTGATCTCTGCTGGGCTGGGGCCGTTTGCCGGCACGCTGGCCTTGGCGCTGCACACCACGGGCGTGCTCGGACGTTTGTTCACCGAGGCTTTAGAAAACACACCACCCGGCCCCAGCCTGGCATTGCGCGCACAAGGGGTGGGCGGCTTCAAGCTGTTTTGCTATGCGCTGCTGCCCCAAGTGCTGCCGCAGTGGGCGAGTTATGCGCTTTACCGCTGGGAGAACAATATCCGCGCCGCAGCGGTGTTGGGTGTGGTGGGGGCGGGGGGCTTGGGCCAACTGTTGTCTTTCCACATGGGTTTGTTCCACATGGGCAAAACGGCCACGATTTTGGCGGCCATGTTGCTCTTGGTGGCCTTGGTGGATTTGCTGAGTGATGGATTGCGGCGCTGGTTGATGCGCTAATGCGGTGTCGTCAGTGTCGAGGTGCTGTTTCAGGGTCGTCTGTGCCCAAGTCGTCAGGGCTCGGTGTTGCCTCCACCCGGTAGCTTTCACTGGCCCATGCGCCGAAGTCCAAGTTTTTGCAACGGGCGCTGCAAAAGGGACGGTAGGGGTTGTGGGCGGCGTAAATGCTGTCGCCTTTGCAGCGAGGGCACGAGACGATTTTCTCTGGCACGGGGGCAGTCATCACAACAACCCAACTCAGAGGCAAAGCGTCAGCTCAAACGTGGTGTCTGCATGCCGCTGCTTCAGGCGGCCTTCACTGTCTTGCTGCATGAAACGCACCGACACCATCAGCCTGTGCCCTGAAATTTCGGGCACCAATTGCAAGTCGGGGTTGATGCGCAAGCGCAGCAGTTGGTAGGAGCGCCCGGCAGGCAAGGTTTGCTGGAACTGCCCTCCTGTGGCCACCACCTTTTGTGCCAAACCAGAGTCACGCAACAAACCCAGCAACACATTCAGTGCCTCGGCCAGCGGCATCAGCGACTCTGCCCAGTGCAGCAAATCGGCACGGCGTTTTTGCGGCGCGTGCTGTTGCCAAGCGTAGTAGGCGGGCAAATCGAACTCGCAGGTGCCACCAGGAATGCTGATACGGCTGCGTATGCTCATCAACCATTCGTTGCTGTTGAGTAGGTGCCCGGTTTTGCCTTGCAGCTGATTCAAGCCGTTGAAGGCGTGGTCGATTTTGCCCACGACCTCGTTGAGCACCTCTTCCGAAATCGAAGGGTTGCCACGGTAGCCGTTCATGAGGCTACGCTGGCGTTCCAAGTCTTTGAGCAAGTCGGACTTGAGGTCGGCCCTGGCGGCCACATCCATGATTTCAAAGATGGTGGACAGCGCATAGTGGTGATCCATGGCGGCTTCGCGCGCCATGAGCTGACCCAAGCGGTCAAACAAATGCTCCAAACGCAGCATGGTGCGAATACTCTCGTTGAAAGGGTATTCGTATAGAACCAAGCTGGGGATTCCGGTTGCGGTAGAGGACATGGGGGTTGATTGTTCCACAGCCATTCAGCGTGGAGAGGCCTTTGCCGCAGGCATGACCTGAGGCAAAGCACCCCATGCGCTAGCCACTTGCAAGGCCAGTTCTTGCAAGCTGATGCCGTCGTTGAAGAACACCACATCGGACGCGAGTCGGCGCTGCTCTCGGGTGGCTTGCTGGGACAACACGGCACGCGCGGTGTCCGGTGTCCAGCCCGGGCGCTGGGAAACACGCTGCACTTGGGTGTGTTCTTCGCAGTCCACCAGCCACACTTGATCGACACGCTCTCGCCAGCCAACCGACTCCACCAGCAAGGGCACGTCCAGCACCAATACCGCTGCTTTGCAGGCCCGCACTTCCGACGCCACTTGCTCTCGTATCAAAGGGTGAAGAATGGCTTCCAGTTGTTGTTTGGCGCTGGTTGTGGTGAACACCCGCTGGCGCATGGCTGCACGGTTGAGTGCACCGGTGTTGTCCAAGATATCAGCACCAAAGTGCGCTTGCAGTGCGGGCATTGCAGCCCCACCGGCTTGGGTTAAACGGCGAGCAATGGCGTCCGTATCTATCAAGGCTGCGCCATGCGCCACGAGCAAACGCGCCACCGTGCTTTTGCCGCTGCCTATGCCGCCAGTTAAGCCTATGCGCCACATGGAGATGAGGGATCTCCTGGGTTTAAGACCAACCCAACCAACCCATCACGCGCTGTTGACCCGCCAACATCACGAGCATGCCCGCGCCCGCCAAGAATGGCCCAAAGGGAACATAACGCCCCTCACGCAGCGCGCCACTGAACTTCATGGCGATGCCCACCAACGCACCAATGATGGAGGCGGCCAGGACGATGGGGAGCAGCATTTGCACTCCCAGCCAAGCCCCCAACGCCGCCAGCAATTTGAAATCACCATACCCCATGCCTTCTTTGCCGGTGAGCAGTTTGAACAACCAGTAAACCAACCACAGGGACATGTATCCGGCGACTGCTCCCCACACCGCTTGATTCAAGGGAATAGTCCAACCCATCACCGCTGCAAGCAAACCCGCCCACAGCAGTGGCAAGGTCATGTTGTCCGGCAACAAAGTGGTGTCCCAGTCGATGCCACTGAGTGCCACCAAGGTGGCCATGAAGCCGCACCACAGCACGACCACAGGTTCAGGCCCGATCCGCCAGGCTACTAAAGCGAATAACACACCCGTGAGGACTTCAACGAAAGGATAGCGAAACGAGATGCCTATTTTGCAGGCGGAACATTTTCCGCCTAGGCGCAGAAAACTGAGCACTGGAATGTTCTCGTGCCAAGCAATCAAATGCCCGCAAGCCGGGCAGCGTGAGGCGGGTTTGGACAGCGACAGCTCGGTCGCCGCAGGCGCGGGCAATTCCATGACCTGAGCAGCCTCTCGTTTCCACGCCTGCTCCATCATGAGGGGCAGGCGGTGGATCACCACGTTGAGAAAACTGCCCACTGTTAAACCGAACAACCCCAGCACCCAAGGCGACAAAAAATACTCGAGCAGCAGGGGTTCCATTCTTTGCTTGAATCAGACCACTTGACCGAGTTTGAAGATGGGCAGGTACATGGACACCACGATGCCGCCAATCAAAGTACCCAGAATCACGATGATGAAAGGTTCCATCAAACTGGAAAGGCCTTTCACCGCTTCATCCACCTCGTCTTCATAAAACTCGGCGGCCTTGCCCAGCATGTGATCGAGCGAACCCGACTCTTCACCAATGGCCGTCATTTGCAACACCATGCTTGGGAAGACGCCGGTTGTTTGCATGGAGGTGGTGAGTGCGGCACCAGTGGATACATCTTTCTGGATTTGATCGGTGGCTTCTTTGAAAACCGCATTGCCTGCGGTGCCCCCCACAGAGTCCAACGCTTCCACCAGTGGAACGCCCGCAGCGAACATGGTGGACAGCGTTCGTGTCCAGCGTGCAATCGCTGATTTGTTCACCAGGTCGCCGAACACGGGCACCTTGAGTAACAAACGGTCCATGGCTTTTTGCATTTTTTCGGAGCGTTTCCACGACTCCAAGAAAAAGTAAGTGCCGCCACCGACAAAGGCAAAAATCGCCCACCAATAACTCACAAAAAACTCTGACATCCCCATGACGAACAGGGTAGGCGCGGGCAAGTCAGCCCCGAAAGAGGTGAACACTTCTTTGAAGGCTGGGATCACAAAAATCATGATCACCGCCAGCACCACAAAAGCCACCACGATCACAGCCACCGGGTAGATCAAGGCCGACTTGATTTTGTTTTTGATGGCCATGGTTTTTTCTTGGTACAACGCCAGCCGCTCCAGCAGCGCTTCCAAGATACCGCCCGATTCACCGGCTTCCACCAAGTTGCAATACAGCGCATCAAAGTAAAGCGGGTGTTTGCGCAAGGCAGCAGACAAACTCGTGCCGGTTTCCACGTCGGAGCGAATGTCGGTGAGCAAGCGGGTGAGTCTGGGGTTGGGGCTGCCTCGAGCCACGATGTCAAAAGACTGGATCAAGGGCACACCGGCTTTCATCATGGTCGCCAACTGGCGCGTGAAAACGGCAATGTCTTTTTGTTTGATGGAACGGCCACCGCTGGTGCGGCGCTTTTTGACCTTGGTGGTCAAAATGCCTTGGCGGCGCAAGCTGGCGCTGACCATGGCCTCGCCGCCAGCGCGCATCTCGCCGCGCACGACTTTTCCATTGCGGTCTTTGCCTTCCCACTCGAAGACCAGCTCTTTGATGTTTCTTTTCGCGGCTACTGCGGTCGCCATGCTGCCTCCCAAAAACGGGGCCCCGGTTCGGGGCGAGTCGTCAAATTTTTGCTCGAATTGTGTCGCTTATTTCGCGCTACCGGGTGTTTATCACTCATTGGTCACCGAGATCACTTCCTCAAGTGTTGTCACACCCGCGCGAACCTTGACTAATCCCGATTCGCGCAAATCGCGCACGCCCTCGGCTTTGGCTTGGTTGGCAATGTCCATGGCCGTGCCTTGGCTAAGAATGATTTGCTGTATGGCCTCGGTCACCGGCATCACCTGGTAGATGCCCACCCGGCCTTTGTACCCATTGCTGCAGGCTGAACAACCGACGGCGCGGTAAGGGCGCCAACTGCCGTTGAGGTCTTCCTCTGAGAAACCGGCTTTGATCAGGGCTTCGCGCGGATAGTCGGCAGGCGCTTTGCAGTTTTTGCACAACTTGCGCGCCAAACGCTGCGCCGTGATCAGCAGCACGCTGGACGCGATGTTGAACGGTTGCACGCCCATGTTCATCAGGCGAGTCAAGGTGGTGGGCGCATCGTTGGTGTGCAGTGTGGACAGCACCATGTGGCCGGTAGACGCCGCTTTCAGTGCGATGTCTGCGGTTTCCAGGTCGCGTATCTCACCGACCATGATGATGTCGGGATCTTGACGCAAGAAGGATTTGAGTGCCACAGCAAAGGTCATGCCCGCGCGGTCATTCACGTTCACTTGATTGACGCCCGGCAAATTAATCTCTGCCGGGTCTTCGACCGTGGCAATGTTGACACCGGGCTGATTCAGGATGTTGAGGCAGGTGTACAGAGAAACCGTTTTGCCCGAGCCTGTGGGCCCAGTGACCAAAATCATGCCGTAAGGCCGCTTGATGCACTCCAGCAAGCGGTCTTTTTCAATCTTTTCGTAACCCAGAGCGTCAATACCCACCTTGGCGCTGGAAGGGTCCAAGATACGAATCACGATCTTCTCGCCGAACAAGGTGGGCAAAGTGCTGACGCGAAAGTCGATGGCTTTGCTACCAAACTTCAGCTTCATGCGGCCGTCTTGGGGCACACGTTTTTCGGAGATGTCCAATCGCGATATCACCTTGATGCGCGAGGCCAGTTTGTCCTTGATGGCAATGGGAGGTTGTGTGATTTCACGCAACTCACCGTCAATGCGAAAACGCACGCGGTAGTGATATTCATAGGGTTCAAAGTGCAGGTCAGACGCGCGAGCGTTGATGGCGTCAGACAGCATTTTTTGCAAAAAACGCACCACGGGTGCGTCTTCTACATCGGTGGCGGCTTCGGCGATGTCTTGAGCGGTGTTTTGCTCCTCGGTCACTTCAAAATCGAAGTCACCGCTGCTTCCCATGGCGTCAATCGCCTCGTTGGCGCTCGCCCCCGCTGCTTCGAGCATCTTGAAGAGCTTGTCTTGCTCAACAATGACCCACTCTGGAGAGAGCTGGGTGGCGAACTTGATGCGTTCTACGGCTTCTTGATCGGTGGGGTCGGATCCACCGACAAATAGCCTGTTCCCACGTTTGCCCAGAACCACCACTTGGTACTGAATGGCTAATTTGCTATCAATGATGTCGCGGGGTAGGCGGTGCATGTCCACCGCATTCAAGTCGAGCAAGGGCAAGGCCAGCGCAGAAGACAGCGTATGTGCCAGGTCAGACGGCGATACCAGGCCGTTTGATACCACCGAGGTGACGAAGCGCGTTTTTTTCTCGCGTGAAGACTTGACCAGATCCTCGGCAGACTTCGCACTCAGCTTGCCAGCGTTGACCAGGACGCGAGCCACCCCTGACAAGGAAGACTGTGGTGATTCAGCCAGCGCATCCATGATTTATTGCGCCACTGCTGGGCAGCAGCCCCAGAAAAATGACCCCAGCCACCACTGCTGGATTGACGAGCATGAGTCAAAAAAACGCATAAGAGACAGGCAGGTGGCGTTCAAAGTTAAACCAATTGTTCATCATCTACGATTAGCCGCCAGATGTAAACGGCAAATACGCGCGGCGACAACGGTTGCGGCCCCATCGGCTGTCGAAAACGAAAGCAAATGCAACCTCGTTTGCGGGGTTGGGTGTGTGGGGGGGTGGTCGGGGTGAGAGGATTCGAACCTCCGGCCTCTACGTCCCGAACGCTTAGCCCTTGTGCCGTTTTTACTGGTGGTTTAAGGTGCTTCCTGATTATTTGGGCCATTCTTGGGCCATCAGGGAGACGTATGGGACAGATCACAAAGCGAGGCGAGTACCAGTGGCGGGCAAAGGTCCGACGCAAGGGCTTCCCTGAACAGTCGCGCACCTTCACCTACCGCGAGGACGCAGAGAAGTGGATTCGGACAGTTGAACGCGAGCTGGAGACTTCCGGTTTCGTGGATCGCCGCGAGGCGGACAAGAACACGCTGGGGGAGGTGTTGCGCCGATACCAGCGTGAGGTCACCCCGACGAAGAAGTCGGCCACCATCGAGTCGGTCAAGATCAACGTGATTTTGAAGGATGCGGTTCTCCCGAAACTGAAGATGTCGGCACTGACCAGCAGCGCTGTCGCCAGTTGGCGAGACCGGCGCTTGAAGGAAGTCGGCGGAGCGACGGTCAACCGCGACATTGACGTGCTGTCTGCCGTACTCAATCACGCACGCAGGGAGTGGGGCATCCATGTTGAAAACCCGGTTCCGTACATCAAGCGTCCGGAGAAGGCCCGGGCGAGGGATCGGCGCTTTTCTGCGGAGGAAGAGACATACCTGCTGGCGGCACTAACGGGGGGCGAGCGGCTGGCTGATGGCACCTTCAGCAAAGGCGCCCGGAATCCGTGGCTGTTGCCGCTCGTGAAGCTGGCGATCGAAACGGCCATGAGGCGAGGCGAGCTCCTTGCCTTGACATGGGAGAACGTGGATCTGGAACGCCAGACTGCTCACCTGCCCGACACCAAGAACGGTGAGGCCAGGACGGTGCCACTGTCCACCAGAGCAGTCGCCATTCTGAGAGCCTTGCCTCGCGCGGATGAGGATGACCAGTCAACCCAACGCATAGGGCCCGTGTTTGAGACTACGGCCATGGCGTTGCGCAAGGGCTTTGTGAGGGCGGTTGAGCGCGCGCAGGAACAGTACCGGGCTGACTGCAAGGCCGCCAAGCGCAAGCCTGTCGCGAGCTTTCTGGAAGATGTGCACTTCCACGACACGCGTCACGAAGGTGCTTCGCGCTTGGCCGAGAAGCTCAGCAACGTCCTGGAGCTGTCTGCTGTGACCGGCCACAAAGACCTTCGCATGCTCAAACGTTATTACCATCCCCGCGCCGAAGACTTGGCCAAGAAGTTGGGCTGACTGTGGATAACTTGCCCAGGCCAATCGGGATAGCGTTCCATCCTGCTCGGGATGGCGTTCCGCGCCTTCGGGATGGCATTCCGATCCGTCGGGAGAGCGTTCCGCCCTCAGCCTGAAAGGCTAACTGGCACAACGGTTCGCGGCCACGCGATCAACCTCTACCGTCTTCTACCAGTTATTCCCCCGACTGGCCTGTGTACCGGCGGGCGGCGGCACCCCCCGACTCTGCGCGGTAGCGGTTCTCGACCCTCTGACAGAACTCACCCAGCGACAAATCCAGGGCAACCGCCAGGCGGTGCAGGACGCTGATGGTGGGTTGCTTGCGGCCACTCTCGATCATCGTGATGAATGGACGGTCGAGCTCACAGCGCCCGGCTACATCCTCTTGAGACAGCGCCAATTCCAACCGGCGCACCTTGACCTCTACCCCCAGGGCAGTGATCAGCAGTTGGTTTCGACTTGGACGCATAGGCGCCAAGTCTTTGCGTTTAGTTTACTATTGACACGTGGCTATAGATAACAATCGAACGGCTACCGAAATCTCAGGGGAGGCTTATGAAGGATGTAAACAGTAATTTGTTCTCGCAAGGCAACGCACGTTCCGACTCGGCGAAGGCCGTCGGGATGATGGCTCACAAAGCAGCCATGACTGTCATGGCGGTGATTGCCTTGACGGGCTGCGTGACGACGCAGCCCCAGCCTGACGGTTCGACTAAAGTCCATCTCTCTCTTGGCGCCCCGGCCAAAGTCAGCCCAGACAGCACGCAGCCTGTACTAACCCCCGCCACGGAGGTCCGACCTGCTGGTGCAACCAATCAGGCGAAGCAGGATCGAACGAGCCCGGTCAGTGCTCCCGGCATCCGCACGACAGCATTGGCAGGCGTCTTCAGCAAGCATCCCTACGACGGAACGCCCAAGACCTATTTCCCCCGAGTGGCTGTCACGGTCACGGAATGGTCTCGCAATGACTGCTGGATCGGCTCCGCCACCATTTGGTGGAGCAAGAGCAAGTCCGAAGCGGTGCCAGCCTTCTCTGTGTGCTGGGGGCAGTCGGTGGGGTACGCGGTCAACAACGCCGCCAACCTGCACCTCTTCATGCAGCAGATGGCGGTCGAGCACAGCGGCAATGTCCGCACGACTGGCCCCAAGCCGCCTATGTTGGCTATCCCCGACCGGCAGCCGATCAGCGAGCGGCAGCAGCTCGCCTTCCAGGGGTTTGTCCAGCAACTGGTGCTCGACACCGGCTGGCAGCCCGGCGCACCGACCAATCTTTGGTTGGTGGGGTACGACGCTAATGTGGTCATCAAGCCAACCGTGCTTCCTGTCTCCAGCTACGGAGCGTCGCAGCCCATGAACACCAAGGCCAAGGCGCAACTCGAACAGGCACTGACTTGCAGTGCCATCGGCCCACGATTTGATCTGGCCGAGTCCAAGCTCAAGCAGGCCGGTTGGAATCCAGACCAGGGAATCACGCCCGTCACCCTCGCTGAGCCCGTCAAGGTCTACGGGTTCGTCGTCCGCAAGGTTGCGGTGTCGCGTGACGGAGGTGAACAAACCTATCGCAGCTACTTGGCTCGCGTCACCGTCCAGCAGCTTGTGAAATCGGCCGCGCTGAAGCTGGGCAAGGACGGCAAGACCTATGGCCGCTTGACAAAGGTCGGCGAGCTATCGGTGGGTATGGAAGGCGGAGAAACTACGTTGACCTGCACGGTCAACACCGAAGGTTCGGAGGGCTGACCATGGCGATGCAATGTCCGAGTTGTGGCAGCGCACATATCCAGCCCATGTCCGTCGTGCACGCAAACGGCACGCAGCACTTTCACGCGACGCACACCGCCGTCACCTTAATGTGGAAGACACCTACCCGCAGACGTGACAGTGCCTGACCTGAGGCTGGCCCGAACCTGAGAGGCGGCCTGGCGATGAATATCAGGCAGCTGCTGGCGTGGCGATGAAGCCGTGTTTGCGCAGCATCTTGATCCAG
>JBJTHI010000144.1:0-1531 GCA_046094425.1 Burkholderiales bacterium
GTGTTGACCATTGCGTACTTCGACCGGTTGGGGGTGCCCCGGCTGTCATGACCTCAAACTCTCGAACCGCCTGGTGCGGACCCGCATGCCAGGTGGTGTGGCAGGGGTGCCTCCGATAATGGAGGCCCCCTATGCCGATGATTTATTCGTGGTCACCAGTCCCCAAATACAAATGGTGCAGTTTGTGCATCCAGTTTGACACCTTGCGCGTAAAGGTCGGTTAGACGCTGATTTTTCGCTGGTGGAGGTTCATAGCGGTTGGCGTTGATGCCGATGAGGCGGGCGATGCATCGCGCATCGCACCCCCTGGTCGGTTCCCACCACTACATCGCAGAGGAAACACCATGACACGCAAGAAACTCTCTCCCATGCGCCTGCTGCCTCTGGTGGCTGCTGTCGCAGCCAACCTGAGCGTGGGCTTTGCCCAGGCGTCCAGCCACCGCGAAGCGCCGTCTATCACCACCACGCCCAAGGTGGACGCGACTGATTTCTACATGTTCAAAAGTTACGAAGCCGGCCGCGACGGTTTTGTCACTTTGATTGCCAACTACCAGCCGCTGCAAGACGCCTACGGCGGTCCCAACTATTTCTCGATGGATCCGAACGCGCTCTACGAGATCCACGTGGACAACAACGGCGACGCCAAAGAAGACATCACTTTCCAGTTTCGCTTCAAGAACAGCCTCAAAGGCATCACCTTGCCCATCAATGGCAAAGACGTAGCGATTCCCTTGATTCAAGCCGGTGGGGTGAGCGACCGCAACGCCGCCGCGCTGAATTTGAATGAGAGCTACACCGTGGACATCGTGCGTGGCGACCGCCGCACTGGCACGCGCAGCAGCATCACCAATGCCAGCGGTGGCGGCACGAGCTTTGACAAGCCCGTGGACAACATTGGTGTCAAAACCATTCCAGACTATGTCGGCTACGCCGCCAAACACATTTACAGCGTGAACATTCCGGGCCGCGCCCAACCAGCCAAGTTGTTTGTTGGCCAGCGCAAAGACCCGTTTGCCGTCAACCTCGGAACGATTTTTGACTTGGTGAACGCACCGGTGGCTGTGATCACTGACCCTGCCTTGATCAATGCTGCCCCCAACACCATTGATGACAAAAACGTCACTAGTTTGGCGCTGGAAGTGCATCAAAGCTGTTTGACCGCAGGATCCGAGACCGTGATTGGCGGGTGGACGTCTGCCAGCTTGCGCCAAGGTTCGTTGCTCAACCCGACACCGAAGTCTGGCCACCAAACCGCCGCCACCGTCGGCGGTGCGTGGACGCAGGTGTCGCGCCTCGGGATGCCCTTGGTGAACGAGGTGGTGATTGGTTTGCCTGACAAAGACAAGTTCAACCTAAATCCGGCAGTTACCCCGTAGCCACCAGTCTTGGTGGGGGTTTGGGCGGCCCGATGATCGGTGCGATGCGGTCGCTGATGTAGCGCAACAGGCAGGCCCAGCGGTCCAGGTTCTTGAACTGCTCCGCAGTGGCCTTGACATGCCGCAATGCCTCGCCAATGTTGGCAATCAGTCGC
>JBJTHI010000145.1:0-1793 GCA_046094425.1 Burkholderiales bacterium
GCGTTTCTTTTCGCGACCAAAGGTGACTTCATAATCAAGCTCCATACGGCTGACGGGGTAGCCCATTTCATCAAGCAAGACCAAAAGGAATAGCTGGCGAACAGCCTCTTCAGGCGTGAGTCTGATGGGTTTACCGCGAACAATGCAGGACACATAGGGCGCAGCTTTCTTGCCGGAGTCTTTCATTGAAATCGCAGCTTCAAGCTTTTCGATCTGCTTGGGTGTGAATTGATCGAGTCGGTATGCGCTGTCTTTCAGCCCAGATTTCCCATTAGCAATCATTTCTAATGGAAGCCATTAGCCCAACTGTTTGATTTAATTGGTAAAAGGCGGCTGCATGGGGCGGCGGGCGGTGGAAGAAATTCTTGCTGTGGATAACGATGTCGTACGAGTTGCGGTTCAGTGATAAGGAAGTGAGCTCCTGGGGTGGTTTGGCCTTGCTCAAGCGCATGCTTGATCACATCGGTTTTGACCGTGCGCTGACCAGCAGCGGCTTGCCCGAGCCTGGCAGCAATCGCGGCTATTCGCCGGTTCAGCTCATCCTGCAGTTCATGATTTCGGTGTGGTGCGGTGCCAATCGGTTTGAGCATGCTGAAGTCACTCGCCATGACCCCGTCATCCAGCGGTTGTTTGGCTTTGCTCGCATGGCCAACTTCAAAGCCGTCATGCGTTTGTTCAGGCGCTTTACGCCCATGCACATCGAGGCCGTCTTTGATTCTCTGTACCGCTGGCTATTTGACAACCTCAGGCTGCAAAACGTCACACTTGATTTGGACTCCACGGTGATGACGCGCTACGGCCAACAAGAAGGGGCGGCCAAGGGCTACAACCCGAACAAGCGGGGGCGCCTGTCACATCACCCGATCATGGCCTTTGTGGCCGAGGCCGACATGGTGGCCAACTGCTGGCTGCGCACGGGCAGTGCCAGCTCCAGCAGCGGTGTACGGGGTTTTTTGGACAACACACTGCATCGCTTGGGGGCCATGACGGTGGGCCTGGTGCGTGCGGACAGCGGGTTTTGCGATCAAGCGTTCCTGCTGCATCTGGAGCAGCTTGGGCTGCACTACACGGTTGCCATGAAGCTCAATGCGCCGCTACAGCATGCGCTGGTCAATGCAGGCCGTGATGGGCATGGTTGGTGGCCTTTGCAAGGTGACGATGGCAAGCCGGTTGCAGGCATTGAGCTGACGCAGTTTGTCTATCAGGCACCAAGCTGGGACAAGCCGCGCTGGGTGACGGGCATACGTCAGAGTACAAAAAAGCGAGGCAGCGCCAAGGGAAAGACCTTGTCGCTGTTTGCCGATGATCCCGACATCGGAGCGTGGCGCTATGGCGCCATCGTGAGCGACATCAACCTGTCAGCAGCCAACATCTGGAGGCTCTACCGTGCAAGGGCCAACTGCGAGAACCGCATCAAGGAGCTGAAATACGACTTCGGGGCTGATGCGTTCAACATGAATGACTTCACGGCCACTGAAGCCACTTTGAACACGGTGATGCTGGCCTACAACCTGATGAGCCTGTTCAAGCGCGTGGTGGTCAAGTCAAGCCGCAACCAAGCTGGGCAGACCCAGCAAGTCCATCAAACGCTCAAGACCCTGCGCTACAAGATTTTTGCCAAGCCCGCCTACATCACCCAAGATGGGCGAAAGCGGATCTTGAATTTGGTGATGGGCATGCAAAAGCGGCATTGGATCCAGGGCATGTGGGATGCCGCCAATGCTTTTGACTTACCCGTTCGCTTCACTCCCCAGCCCTGTGGATAACTGGGCTAATGGGAAATCTGGGTTGAA
>JBJTHI010000146.1:0-7239 GCA_046094425.1 Burkholderiales bacterium
CATCTGGAAGCACGCGTGCTGGTGTCCGCCAAAGCCGACGACGCGCAACTCGGTAACGCGGTGAACGCCATGCTCGATGGCCTGCAAACCTTGGTGAGCAGTTTGGTGGAAGCGTCCAGCCAAGTCGCCGGTGCAGGCGACCAATTAACGCTGGCGGCGCAAACTTTGGCGATCCGATCCGAAGAACAAGCCTCTGTCATAGGCAACACCACCTTGGCCATTGACGATGTGCTCGCCTCAGTACGCATCACCTCCGACATGGCCTCGCATGTGGACGAACTCAGCCAAGGCCTGTGCGACGAAGCCGACCGTAGCCGCGTGGTGGTGGACGGCGCGGTGGACGCCATAGGCCGCATTCGCAAAAGCACGGGGGAAATGTCCAAAGCGCTGACCGTGATTGACGAGCTTACCTTCCAAACCAACATCTTGGCGCTCAACGCCGCCATTGAAGCCGCGCGTGCTGGCACAGCAGGCCGCAGTTTCGCAGTGGTGGCCGGCGAAGTTCGCGCCTTAGCCGCCCGTACCGCGGCTGCCGCCACCGACATCAAAAACGTGATTGAACGCTCCAACCAAGAGGTGTCGGCTGGTGTGCGAGAAATTGAAAGCGTGAAAACCAAAATAGCAGGCATTGGCCAGGGCTTTCGCAACGTATCAGGCCAAATGCGCGACGTGACGCAAAACAACCTCAGCCAAAGTGCGGCTATCAGCCTCATCAGCCAAGGTTTGGAGCAGTTGTCCGCGTTGACTCAGGCCAATACCGAGTTGGTGGTGGAGTCGGTGGGTGTCTCTGAACAACTGCGCGGCAGTGCCCACCAGTTGGACGAGTTCATGCAAAAGCTCAAAGGAGAAGCGGTGACGGCTGGTGGTGCATCGGCACCGAACGGCGCGCAAGGTGAACAGATGGCTGCGCTGGCACCGGAGGGGATTGAGTTTTTCTGAGTCGTGCTGCGCGGCACTTCGGATCAAACACTCACCCCTTCTTGCCCCCCTTAAACCCAGGCATCCCCGGAAACAAAGTGCCCGCCTGCTTGGCCATTTGTTCTTGCAACTGGGTGAACATGGCCTTGGACTGCTCCAAATAGTTGCCCATCACACTTTGCATGCCCGGGGCTTGGCCTTGCAAAAACTGTGTCCACAAATCGGGTGACATGACACGCGGGTCGTACAAACCTTTGGACTGCTCGGAGAGCCGGGCCTGGATATCGGTGAAGGTTTGCAGGTTTTTTTCCAGGTAGGTGCCCATCATGCCCTGCATGGAGTGACCATAAAAACGAATGATTTGGGCCAGTGCTTGCGCTGAAAACATGGGCAAGCCGCCGCTTTCTTCTTCCAGAATGATTTGCAGCAAGATGCTGCGGGTGAGGTCTTCATTGGTTTTGGCGTCTACCACCACAAAGTCTTGCGCCGCCAACACCATGGCCTTCACATCGGCCAGCGTGATGTAGCTGCTGTTTTGCGTGTCGTAGAGACGGCGATTGGGGTATTTTTTGAGTACCCGCTGCGGCACGGCCTGGGGCGCAGATGCCGCTGCTGAAGGTGCTTTAGCCTTGGGGGGCGTGGAGGAATGTGCAGAGGCAGCGCGTCGAGCTTGGGCCATGATGGGTTTCTCCGGGAGTCGCGCCCATTCTAGGAGGGCGGGTTTGCGCACCCAAAAAGGGTTTACCCGCTTGGGTTGGAGATCAGCGTGATTTGACCGCAGCCTTCAAAGGCTGATTCGCTTGATGCATCAACCACGGGGCCACATCGTGCAGGGAAATCACCTCGTCGGCCGCACCGAGTTTGATGGCTTCTTTGGGCATGCCAAAGACCACACAACTGGCTTCGTCTTGCGCCGCTGTCATGGCCCCGGCTTCGCGCATTTCGCGCAGGCCGCGTGCACCATCGTCGCCCATGCCGGTCATGATGACGCCCAGGGCATTGCGCCCCGCACAGGCGGCCACTGAACGAAACAGCACGTCCACCGACGGTTTGTGGCGGTTGACCAAGGGGCCGTCGAACACCTCCACCACATACTGCGCGCCGCTGCGTTTGAGTTTCATGTGGCAGCCGCCGGGGGCGATGAGCACGCGGCCGTTGTATACACGGTCGCCGTCTTTAGCTTCGGACACATCCAGATCGCACAAGCCGTTCAAGCGAGCGGCCAGCGAGGCGGTGAATTTCTCAGGCATGTGCTGCACCATGACCACGCCGGGCGAGGTGCGCGAGAGCATTTTCAGCACCACCTCCACGGATTGAACGCCGCCGGTGGACAGGCCCAGCGCAATCACCCGGTCGGTGGTCACCGCCATTGCACCTTGCGCAGACGGAACTGCCACAACCGGCACGCTCCCCACCGGTGCGGTTTGCGCCCGTGCGGCAAACGCAGCTTTGGAACCCGCCACGGCTCGTAAATTGGCTTTAGCGGCAGCGCGAACGGCGTCCACCAGCCCATTGCTGCTGTCTTCCAAGAAACTCTTCAAACCCATTTTGGGTTTGGTGACAAAACTCACCGCTCCGGCGGCCAGAGCTTGCATGGTGGTTTCGCAACCTGCTTCGGTCAGGGTGGAACACATGACCACGGGCGTGGGCCGCTCAGTCATGATTTTTTTCAGGAAAGTGATGCCGTCCATGCGCGGCATTTCTACATCGAGCACCAGCACATCGGGCCAGTTCTCTTGCATCTTGGGCCAAGCAAAAATCGGGTCGCTGGCACTGGCAATCACCTGCACACCACCAGCGGTCAGCGTGTCGGCCAGGTGCTTACGAACCACAGCAGAGTCATCAACGATCATGGCACGTACGGGCATGGGGATACTCCGATGTTTGAGTTTTTCTTTTAGTGGCGTTTTTTAATGACTTCCACCACGGCGCATCAGCACTTCGCCGGTAGCAATTTCTAAGCGCACGTTGCGCGGCATGTTCTCGCCCACATCGACACCAACGAGGGAGAAGCCGTAACGTTCAATCAAATTCCAACCCTGCTCAATGTTGCGTTCGCCCACATTGAGTTTGACACCGGCTTGGTCGGGCATGGTGTCGGCACCGCCGTACAAGTGGCAGTCATATTCCGAGCTTTTGGTGTTGGCCCGCATGAGGGCTTGCACCAACAACTCCACCGCTTCATCGCCATAACGGCCATCGGCCGGCATGTTCTCGCTGCGTGGACGCGAAGGCGGCAGGTAATGGCACATGCCGCCGATGCGGCGTTGCGGATGCCACAGCGTGAGGGCCACACACGAGCCCACCAAGGTGCGCAGGCTGCGCGCTTTGGCACCAAAGTAAAGCTGGCCCGGCATGAGAAAGAGGTCGGCGTTTTCTGCGCCTTGTAGGGGGGCCGGGCGCGTCGATTTCAGCGCAGGCTTAGAGACGCTCATACACAGCGGGGCGCAAAGCGCGCACATCCAGGCCAAGGTTACCCAGGGACTCGGCGTGCCCAGGCAGCAAATAGCCCCCTTCTTTCAATAGCGGCAACACACGCTGCACGATGTCGGTTTTGCCGGGGTTGTCGAAGTAGATGAGCACATTGCGCAAAAAAATGACGTCGAATTTGCCAATGTCAGGCAGCGGCTGCGTCAGGTTGGCGCTTTGAAAATGAACGTTGTTGCGCAACTCCTTGCTGATGAGCAAATGGCCTTCGTATTGGCCATGACCCTTCAAGCAAAAGCGCTTCAAATAAGCAGGCGACACGCCCTTGGCGCGTGACATGGGATAAAGAGCACGCCGCGCCCTGGCCACCATGTCGGTCGACAAATCGGTGCCGATGATCTCCCAGCCCGTTGTTCCCATCCGGTCTGCCAACAGCATGGCAATGCTGTAGGCCTCTTCGCCTGAACTGCTGGCACCGCTCCAGACGCGGAAGAGTTCGCGTGAGTTGCGGTTTTTCACCAGCTCGTCCAAAAACTCGAAGTGGGCAGGCTCGCGGAAAAAGTAGGTTTCATTGGTGGTGAGTTTGTCCACCACACGCACGAGTTCGTTGTGGTCTTGTTCTTTGAGCAGGCTTTTGACGTAGATTTCCACATCTTGCAAGCCACGGTCGCGGGCCAGTTTTTGCAGTCGCCCTTCTACCAGGGGCTTTTTTGCGGCTGTGAGGCGTATGCCAGACACGCTGTGGAACATGTCAGACACGGCATCGAAAGAATGTTGAGACAGGGCCATGGGATTCTCGTTCTGGAGATCGTTTTTCAGCGAACCGTCACCGTGGGTTGCTGCGCAATCAAGTGCGCCAAGTCGTCAGAATCGAGCACGCGTTCCATCGCCAACACCGGCAAAAACTCGCCCCGTATGCGGGCCATGCCGCTGATGAACTCGGGCGGAATGTGGGTGCCCAACTGCGGCACCGCTTCAATCTGGGCGCTGCCTGCGTCGATCACTTCGTTGACCGAGTCCACCATCACGCCGAGTTTGTGGCGCAGTGCGTCGTGACCAGAGCTGCTGTTGACCGGTAGCTCCACGATGATGATGCAGGTGCGCCTGTCCACCCCCATCAAACCAAGACCTAAGCGGGCAGAAAGATCAATCACCGGCACCACCGCACCGCGCAAATTCATCACCCCACGCACAAAACGGGGCATGCGGGGCAACTCGGTGGTGGGCACGGCTTTGAGAATTTCACGCACCACGTCGATGCCGACCGCGTAACTTCTCTCGCCCAGTACAAAACACAGCAGTTGCTGCTCGGCCAAGGCCGCCAAAGGCGACGTTGCCGCTGCACTCACACTGTGTGGGGCCAACTCATTCATGGTGGGCTCCTTGAAAACCGCTGAAACTGTCTTCGTCTACCGTGTCACCAAATTTGGTGCGCGAGCCATTGCCTTTGGCAGCCCAAGGCAGGCCGCTGCTGCCACCGATCACGCCGGTTTCAAAATCATCGCCCTTGCTGCTGCGTGGAGCGCTGCGTTTGAGGGCTGCTGCGGGTTTGGTTGCACGTGCGGGGGACTGCTTGCGACCGCCGCTGTCCACCTGGAAGAAGGACATCAACTCTTGCAACTGCGCCGCTTGCGCCGACATCTCTTCCGCCGTGGCCGAGAGCTGTTCGCTGGCCGAAGCGTTTTGCTGTGTAGAGGTGTTCAAGTGCCCCATTGCACTGGTGATTTGGCTCACCCCGTCAGACTGCTCGCCCGAAGCCGCTGCAATCTCTTGCACCAACTCGGAGGTCTTGGAAATAGAAGGCACCATTTGACTCAGCAAGTTCCCCGCCTTCTCGGCCATTTGCACGCTGGAGCCAGCCAGGTTGCCTATCTCTTGCGCCGCCACTTGGCTGCGCTCGGCGAGTTTCCTCACCTCAGCCGCCACCACCGCAAAGCCTTTGCCGTGCTCGCCCGCACGGGCCGCTTCAATCGCTGCGTTCAAGGCCAGCAGATTGGTTTGGTAGGCAATGTCGTCAATGATGGAGATCTTGCTGGCGATGGACTTCATGGCGTCCACCGTCTGGCTCACCGCCTGGCCGCCTTCGCCCGCTTCTTTACTGGCTTTGGTGGCCATGCCGTCGGTCACGTTGGCGTTTTCGCTGTTTTGTTTGACCGAGGCCGCCATTTGTTGCAGCGACGCACTGGTTTGCTCTACGCTGGCAGCTTGCTCGGAGGCCGACTGCGACAGCGACTGCGAGGTGGTGGACACCTGGGCTGCCGCTGAATTGAGTTGCTCCGCTGCAGCATTCACCTCCGCCATGGTTTGCGCCAGACGCGCCACCGTGTTGTTCACCGCATTCTTCAAGTCGGCAAACGCACCGCGGTAGTCGCCTTGCACGGATTGAGTCAGGTCGCCTTCTTCCAAGCCCAGCATCACACCTTGAACTTCTTTGATCGGGCCCACCATGGCGTCCAGGGTGTCGTTCACGCCTTGCACAATTTTTCGGTACTCGCCTTGGTGTTTGCTGGCATCGGCACGTGCATCCAAATGACCTTGCACTGCGGCATCCACCAACCCCGAACTGTCGGTGGCCAAGGCTTTCAGATTGCCACGCACTTGCTCTAGGGCCACAGCGATGTGGGCCAACTCATCTTTGCCTTCAGCGTGGATCGGCAAGTCGAGATCACCTTCAGCGACCCGAGCTGCCGCCGCTTGAATGCTGGTGGCGGAACGATTGATGGAGCTTCTGATGGCAAAGTAAAGATACAGTGCAATGAGCACTCCCAAAGCGGCACCCATCGCCTCCATCATCCGCGCGTTGCTGATTCGAACAATTCGCTCGTTCAACATCGCATCAAAACGAGAGATCCCGACGATGGTGCGGCCAGCAAACTCATCGCGCGTGCCGACGCCGCCATGTACGCTGCCAAACGCTCCGGCGGTGCTTGTTATTGCTTTTATAGCCCTGCCATGGACGCAGACGCCGAGGAAAAATTCGAACTGCTGCGCAGCCTGCGCGAAGCCGTTGATTTGCGGCAGTTTGAGCTTTACTACCAGCCCAAAATCGACGCCAAAAGCGGCAAGATTACCGCCGCCGAAGCCCTGATTCGTTGGCAACACCCGACCAAAGGTTTGATCTTGCCGGGCGTCTTCATTCCCGTGGCCGAACGTTTTGGGCTGATGGGCGCCATAGGCCACTGGGTGATTGAAGACGCTTGCCGCCAAGCCCGTGCCTGGCGCGACCAGGGGCTGCGCATGCGGGTGGCCATCAACTTGTCAGCCCAACAAATGCGTCAAGACGACATTGCGCAGCGGATAGGAGAGGCTTTGCGGCGTCATCGCATTGACCCCACCTCTATCACCTGCGAGATCACCGAATCAGCGGCCATGGAAGACACCCGAGCAACGCAAACGACACTCAAAGAACTCGGTGAACTGGGGGTGCACATCTCGATTGATGACTTTGGCAGTGGTTACTCCAGCCTTAGCTATCTGCGTCAACTGCCCGCCGAAGAGCTGAAGATAGACCGCAGTTTTGTGGTGGACATTGACACCAGCCCCGATGCCCGCGCCGTGGTCGACGCGGTCGTGAAACTGGCCCACGCACTGGGCCTGAAAGTGGTGGCCGAGGGCGTGGAAAACCTGCGCCAACAGGAAACCCTGGTGGCCTTGGGTTGCGATGAATTGCAAGGCTATTTATTCGCCCGGCCCATGACGGCTCGCGCGCTGTTGCTCTCTTCCCAACAAACTCATGGCGAGTACGCTTCGTTTCGCAGCTCGCTGTTTGGTATCACGGAGAACCGGGAGACGGTGTAGGTGGGGTGCGATTCAAAGCGATATGCTGGCCCGCATACGCCCTCACCCCACCCTCTCCCACAAGTGGCAGAGGGTGCCTACTGCTCCCCTCTCCAC
>JBJTHI010000147.1:0-5912 GCA_046094425.1 Burkholderiales bacterium
TCGCGGGATGCGGTGGGGGGCTGTACGGTGTTGCGGTCCCCCACCACACCGTCACTCTTTTTGCCGCGTGGGGGGCAGGTGCGGCGCTGCCCGTCGTCGGTTTCTACCAGGTAGTGGCGGCCATGGCCTGCCACGACCAAACCGGTGTTTGCGGTCAAGCGGCTTCAACCAGGGCGTTCGCCTTGGCTGCGCAAATGAAATCGTTGATGGACACGCCGCCCACCGAGTGGGTGTCAAACCGCACCGTGCATCGGTTGTAGGTGACCACCAGTTCAGGGTGGTGGTCTTCTTGGTGACAAATCCAGGCCAGCGCATTCACAAAGGCCAAGGTTTCGTGGTAGTTGCCGAAGTTGAAGACTCTTTGCAAGTGAGCGCCGGTGTGAGTCCAGCCTGGCACCTGGGGCAGCAGGGTTTCAATTTCAGCCGCGCCCATAGAGTTACCGCCTTCCAGCGGTTTGCAGCGTTGGGTGGTTAAGTTAAGCATGCTGAGGTGTCAATGGAGGTGCAGAGAATTTTGCCAACGCAGCCAGGCGCTCAGACGCCGGTGGATGCGAGTAGTAAAAACGCACATACACCGGGTCGGGCGTGAGGGTGGAGGCGTTGTCTTCATGCAGTTTGAGCAAAGCCTGGGCCAAGTCTTGGCTGCTCGCTTGTGCGCAGGCATAAGCGTCGGCCTGGAACTCATGCTTGCGCGAGAGCTGTGCCAGCAAGGGTGAGATGAAGTAGGTGTAGCTGGGCAGCGCCAGCATGAACAGCAGCAGGGCCAATGCATCGTTGGCCGCAGACAAATGCGGCTGCACGCCCAAGGCGGTGTAGAACCAGGTTTGGTTGGACAGCCAGCCCAAGAGTGCAAAGCCCGCCAAGCTCACCGCAAACATCATCACCAGCCGCTGCGTCACATGACGATGTTTGAAGTGGCCGAGTTCGTGGGCCAACACCGCCTCCACCTCGCCCGCATTGAGTTTGGACAGCAGGGTGTCAAAAAACACCACCCGTTTGGCCGCACCGAGGCCAGTGAAATAAGCATTGCCGTGGGCCGAGCGTTTACTGCCGTCCATCACGAACAAACCCTTGGCGGCAAAACCGCAGCGTTGCATCAGGGCTTGCACGCGTGCCTTCAGCGCTTCGTCGGCCAGGGGCTCGAATTTGTTGAAGAGCGGGGCAATCACGGTGGGATAAACCACCATCAAAACCAAGTTGAACATTACCCAAGTGCTCCAAGCCCACAACCACCACCAGGTGCCCGTGGCAGCCATGATCCACAGAATAAGCGCCGCCAGTGGCAAGCCAATGAGCAACCCCACCAGCGCCCCCTTGAGCATGTCAACCACATAGAGTTTCCACGTCATGCGGTTGAAGCCAAATTGCTGCTCGATGCGAAAGGTGGAGTACAGCTCAAAGGGCAAGTCCAGCACGCTGCTGATCAAGACAAAACCCGCCAGCAACGCCAGTTGGTAGGCCATGTTGCCAAAGCGCGGCTGCACGGTATCAAACACCCAGGTGTTAAGTGCATCCAGCCCGCCCAGCAGCGTCCAGCCTATGAGCACGGCCGCGCCGAAGGCTATGGTGACCAGCCCAAAACGTGCTTTGGCCAAGGTGTAATGCGCCGCGCGTTGGTGGGCTTGCAAACTCACCGCTTGCGCAAACGCAGCCGGCACGTCGTGGCTGTGCTGGGCCACATGCCGAATTTGGCGCGAGGCCAGCCAAAATTTGGTGAGGGTAGAGGCCACCACCGCAAGCGCAAAAGACCAGGTCAATACGAGAGATTCCATGGGCGCAAGTTTAGGGCCTGAGACAATCTGCGCTTCTTACCCACAGTTTGAGTATTCCCATGACCACCACCTTGGCTCGCAGCGAAGACAACCTGATTTGGATAGACCTGGAAATGACCGGCCTCTATCCCGAGACCGACCGCATCATCGAAATTGCAGTGGTGGTGACCGACCCTAAACTGCAAGTTCGCGTGGAAGGCCCGGTATTCGCCATTCACCAAAGCGATGCCACGCTGGATGCGATGGACGCCTGGAACAAAGGTACCCACGGCAAAAGCGGCCTGATCGACCGGGTGAAGGCTTCTACGGTCAATGAAGAATCGGCACAAGAACAGGTGATTGAATTCCTGAAAACCTATGTGCCCGCTGGCAAATCGCCCATGTGCGGCAACAGCATCTGCCAAGACCGCCGCTTCCTAGCCAAAACCATGCCCAAACTGGAAGCCTTCTTCCACTACCGCAATTTAGACGTGAGCACCCTCAAAGAACTGGCCAAACGCTGGAAACCCGACATCCTCACCGGCTTCAAAAAAGCCCAGGCGCATACGGCGTTGGCGGATATTCAAGAATCTATCGATGAGCTCGTGTACTACCGGGAACATTTTTTGGTGAAGTGAGTGATGAGGTAGGGGTGGCATGACCCGGCGGCCATCATTTAATAATGCAAAACAAGGAGTATGATCCTTATAATGCATGGATGTTAAGTCGGCATCTGACCCCTCTCGTTGAAGCTGCGTTGTCGGACTACCCGGCGCTTGCCCTGCTGGGTGCGCGCCAGGTGGGGAAAACCACCTTGGCGCGCCAGATTGGAGACGCGCGTTCGGCGGTTTACCTGGACATGGAGCGCCCGAGCGACCGGCAGAAACTCACCGATGCAGAAGGCTATTTGTCGCTGCACAGTGACAAGCTGGTGATCCTCGACGAAGTGCAGCACAGCCCCGAGTTGTTTCCGGTGCTGCGCAGCCTCATTGACGAAGGCCGCCGCTCGGGGTTGGCGGCGGGCCGTTTCCTGCTGCTGGGTTCGGCCAGTGGCGAGTTGCTGCAGCAGTCGGGTGAAAGTCTGGCTGGCCGGGTGGCCTACCTGGAGTTGCCGCCGCTGCAAGCGCTGGAGGTGGGCGACGAACACTACAAGCTGCTCTGGCTGCGCGGCGGTTTTCCCAACAGCCTGCTGGCCAGCAGCGAAGCCAAAAGTTTGAACTGGCGGCAAAACCTCATCAGCACCTATATGGAGCGTGAACTGCCCAGCCATGGCTCACGCTTACCTGCGCAAACCCTGCGCCGCTTGTGGACCATGCTGGCCCATGGGCAAGGTGGTTTGCTCGACGTGTCGCGGCTCGCCAAGGGCTTGATGATGGACGCCAAGACGGTACACCGCTACCTGGATATGCTGGGCGACCTGATGCTGCTGCGCAAGCTCGCGCCTTGGTACAGCAACCTGGGCAAACGCTTGGTCAAGTCGCCCAAGATTTATGTGCGCGACAGTGGTTTGCTGCATGCTTTGCTCGGACTGGCCTCGCACGATGCTTTGCTGGCGCACCCAGTGGTGGGACACAGTTGGGAGGGGTTTGTGATTGAAACCCTGCTCAACGCCGCGCCGCGCGATGCCCAATGTGGCTTCTACCGCAGCAGCAACGGCGCGGAGATTGATCTGTTGATTGATGCACCCAGCCTGGGCCTCGTGGCAATTGAAGTGAAGCGGGGCCCCAGCGCCAAACCCCGCCGGGGTTTTTACAGCGCCTGCGAAGACTTGCAACCCGCATACAAATTCCTGGTGCACGGGGGCGTGGATACCGAGGCTTTCCCCGTAGGCGATGGCGTAACGGCGGTGGGCTTGCGAACGTTGGCGCGGCAGTTGGCTGCGAGTCAAATTGGTGCGGGTGTCGAGGCAAAGACAAAAAAGCACCCGTAAAAACCCGAACTCACCTACAATGCGCGCTTCGTTGCGGTTTTGAGCTAGATAAAAGCTGCCACGTTTCGTTCATCCCCTCTGACCTCATCGAGTCTCCCAACACGCTGCTGTTGTTGAAAAACAAGCAGCACCAGGTGCGGCTGTTTTGATACCCACGCTGTTCTCAACCAGAGATTCAGCATGCGGGAATGGTTGGCGGCGATGCCGTCGCTTTGACTGTTCTGCTGCATTCCATCTCTCGCCCTTAGCCATCTGGCTCGGGCACCGTGGGGCCTGAATCTTTCTCTGGCGATACCTCTTGGCCACTAACCCACCTGGGTCGGTCGGGCGTGACTTTGGCTTACGTGCTCTTTTGTGAGCTGCGCAGACCAAGGGCGTGCTGTTTTTTTTGAAAGAACTTGATGAGTTTCCAAAACCTTGGGCTGCATGACGCCCTTTTAAAAGCCGTGGCCCAGTCGGGCTATGAATCTGCCACTGAAGTGCAGGCCCAAGCCATTCCTGCGGGTTTGGCGGGCGCTGACCTCATGGTTTCGGCCAGCACCGGTAGCGGCAAAACCGCTTCCTTTATCTTGCCTGCGCTGCAAGGCATCTTGGCCGCACGTGGCGACAACAATACCCGCCGCGAAAAAGGCAAAGTCTACGGCCCCCGCGTGTTGGTGCTGTGCCCCACGCGCGAACTCGCCATGCAAGTGGCCAAAGCCGCCACCTTGTATGGCCGCCATGTGCAAGGCCTGCGTGTGGCCACGGTGGTGGGTGGTGTGCCTTACCCCGCGCAAATCAAAGCGCTGATGGGGCCACTGGATATTTTGATTTCCACCCCCGGTCGTTTGCTCGACCACTTGCAGTCTGGCCGCGCCGTGCTCGACAACGTGCAAATGCTGGTGCTCGACGAAGCCGATCGCATGCTCGACATGGGTTTCATTGACGACATTCAAACCATCGCGGGTCGCATTCCCCCCACGCGCCAAACCGTGATGTTCAGCGCCACTTTCGCTGGCAATGTGGGCGGCCTCGCCCGCAGCTTGTTGCGCGACCCGCAGCGCATTGACGTGGCCTCGCACACCGACACCCACGAGAACATTGAGCAGCGCCTGCACTGGGCGGACAACTTCCACCACAAAAACGCCTTGCTGGATCACATCTTGACCCAGCGTGACATGGAACAAGCCGTGGTTTTCACCAGCACCCAGCGTGATGCCGATGTGCTGGCCGACCGCTTGGCCGAGATGGGCCACAGCGCCGCTGCCCTGCACGGTGGCATGCCGCAAGGCCGCCGCAACCGCGTGTTGCAAGGCCTGCGCAACCGCCAGTTGCGTGTGCTGGTGGCTACCGATGTGGCCGCACGCGGCATTGACGTGCCCACGATCAGCCACGTTATCAACTACGGCTTGCCGATGAAAGCCGAAGACTATGTGCACCGCATTGGCCGCACCGGCCGCGCCGGTCGCAATGGTTTGGCAGTGACCCTGGCCGAGCGCATGGACGTGGGCATGATCCGCCGCATTCAGCAGTTCACCACCCAACCCATTCCCGTGACTGCAATTGAAGGCCTGGAGCCCAAAGCACCGGAGCCACGCATACACGCGGGTCGTCCTTCGGGCGAGTTTGTCGATCGTCCGCGCGGCAAACCTTCGTTCAACAACGGCCCCAGCCGTGGCGGTTTTGGCGGTGGCCACAAAAAGCCGTTTGCGCCACGCCGCGATGAAGGCGGTTTTGGTCAAGGCCGACATGAAGGCTTCGCGCCACGCCGTGACGATGGTTTTGCACCCCGCCGGGACGCTGCGCCTCGTGACGTTCACCCTGGCCGCGAAACGCCTTTCACCAAACGCAGCGAAGGCAGCTTTGTGCCCAACAACCGCCCCGCGTTTGACAACGCTGCCCCCCGCAAGGCCTTCGACCGCGCTCCCGGCCAGCGCCCCGCAGGCGCACCGGCTTTTGCTCCGCGCAAAGCCAGCGGCCCTGGCGGCGCGTCGCGCCCGGCTGGCAAAGGCGGCCCGTTCAAACCGCAGCGGCCACGCCAAGGTGGGTTTGAACGCTGATCTGTACGTTGTTTGTTGAGAAAAAAAGGGTCGTTGTTACGCCCCTTTTTCATGTGCGCCCAGCATGGGCGCACTCCTGCGGGTGCAAGTCCCGCCACGAGCTGGTCACAGCGAGTGAAGTGAAGCGCAACTGCATGAGGGCGACCGAGTGTGGGAAGGAAGCGTGGAGCATAAATCGCGAGCCGATGGACA
>JBJTHI010000148.1:0-16384 GCA_046094425.1 Burkholderiales bacterium
AAAGCGCCACGAGCCCCCAGAAGGGCTTCAAACATGCGCCAAAGAGCGCACAAAACGATGAAACATCACCCTCAAATCACTGAACCAGCAGCACAGCTCACACGCGCACTCGTTTCGCGGGGTTGTTCAGCGTTTCCTTAATACTCGTCGCTCCAATGAACCTCTGCAAAACCGCCAACTGGTCGGACTGACCCTTCGACGGGGCTCAAGGCGCAGTGTTCTGGCGCTGACCTGGGCGGGCCGGCGGGTGCCGGTGGCCAAAGCTGGCGCGCGTATTTGAGCGTGCCACTCACATTTGCCACCCCCACCACCTCAGCCTGAGGCGGTGTGCTATGCCATTGCCTCACCCATCTTCACGGCTGCGCCCGCTGCCCAAGCAGGGTTGAATTGCATGCCGCTACGGGGAAAGAGCATCACCACTGTCGAGCCCAGCAAAAAGCGACCCATCTCCTGCCCTTGTTGGAGCGACACGGTGTTGGCGTCGTAATGCCAAGTGCGCACATCCTTCGTGCGCGGTGGGTTGACCACGCCGTGCCAGGTGGTGGCCATGCTGCCCACGATGGTGGCGCCTACCAGCACCAACACCATGGCGCCGTGGGGGGTGTCAAAAACACAGACCACACGTTCGTTGCGCGCAAACAGCCCCGGTACGCCTTGAGCGGTGGTGGGGTTCACTGAAAACAAATCACCAGGCACGTAGACCATGCGACGAAGTTGACCGTCGCAAGGCATGTGGATGCGGTGGTAGTCGCGTGGGCTCAAATACAGTGTGGCGAAGTGGCCGTCTTGGAATTGGGCGGCTAGTGTTGCGTCACCACCGACCAAAGCCGTGCTGCTGTAGCGGTGGCCCTTGGCTTGAAAAATTTGATCGTGTTGGATGCGACCGTATTGGCTGATGCTGCCATCCACCGGGCAGATCCAAGTGGCTTGCGCCAGGGGCCGCGTGCCGGGCTTCAGCGCGCGGGTGAAGAAGTCATTGAAACTGGCGTAATGCGCTGGGTTGGGATCCAGCGCTTCGGCCATGTTCACGCCATAGCGCCGGATGAACCACTGAATCAACCTCGTGGTGCGCGCGCCGCTGCGGCGGTTGGCGACGAAGCCCGCGAACTGCGTGAGGCTGTGTTGTGGCGTCAGATACTGCGGCAAAACGCGCCAGCGTGCAGAGATGTCGGCAGGGGCGTTGAGGTCGAAGTCAGGCGAAGAAGAAGACAAGGCAAAACCCCGTACCAAAGAGGCCGGGATTGTATCGAGCGCCTTTCAGCGCTCCTGAGGTTCAAAGACCCGCTTCGCGCAATCGCTGAACCAGGTCTTTCTCCTCGCGCACTACGGCGCGCCGCTCAGGGCGATGCGCACCCGCTTTGCGCTTCATCATGAAGGCGACGAAGGGGTTACGCGGCTTGGGTGCTGCGATGCGGATTTTGTTTGGTGTAGTCATTTTGGTTCTCCCTGTTTCTATCTCTATCGGTCGTTCTGAAGAAAAGTTCAGTCTGGTTGTTGGCTCATGGGGGGTTAGACAAGAAAAAAGCACGAAAAAAAGGCCCGATCCACTCTTGGGAACCGGGCCGCTCTTTGGAGCGCTTGAGGGATGCGCCTGATTAAGCGGCATCCCCTCCCGGTGGGTTTGAAATTCGGTGACTAAAAGAAGAAGTTTGGTTCAAGTTGAGTAGTTGAGCTTTGCCTAAGCCAGCCGCGTGCGGCCAGGAAGCGTGGGCGCAAAAGGCGTGGAGGGAGGCGGTGTTTGGTTTCACAGTGTTGATGTGTAGCTTGGATGTGATGGTGAAGGGTGCTTCAACAATCGTCAAGGTGTGTGAGCCCCTCAAACACGGGATGCAGTGAAAGCTGTGGGGCTTGCAACACATCGAGGCCACAAGCGCAAGCGCTGTCAACGTTTGCTTGCAATAGTGCGTGTGGGTGCGGTGAGTTGTTCCATGCCGCCCAACCATCGCATGGCCTGCTCGCGCGATTCACCGCACATGTCTACAGACGGCACCAGCGAGCTGCATACAGCGGGTCGATCTGGTTGACCGAAGATGGCGCAGCGTGAATCAGCCGTCAGTTGAATGCAGGGCACGCCCGCAGGTTTGCCGTTTGGCATACCGGGAATGGGGCTGGAGATAGATGGCGCGATGCAGCAGGCGGCGCAGTGAGGGCGGCAGTTCATGGTGGTGACTCTATCGGCGGAAAAAAGCACAGCATGAGCGCTTGAGACGAAAGCTTGCACGTGACGCCACGATGCTCACTGCCTACAATCGCGGGTTGCCCAAAAAAGAGGCAAATAAAGGCGTGTCATGTTGTTCCCCAAAGAGTTTGATGTAGTTGTAATTGGTGGCGGCCATGCTGGCACGGAGGCAGCCCTGGCCAGCGCGCGCATGGGCGCGGCCACTTTGCTGCTCACCCACAACATTGAAACCTTGGGGCAAATGAGCTGCAACCCGTCCATCGGGGGCATTGGAAAAGGCCACCTCGTCAAAGAGATTGACGCCCTGGGCGGCGCGATGGCGGCTGCGACCGATGAAGCGGGCATTCAGTTCCGCATTCTCAACGGCTCCAAGGGCCCTGCCGTGCGCGCCACCCGGGCGCAGGCGGATCGGGTTCTTTACCGCGCGGCCATACGCCGCCGCTTGGAAAACCAGCCCAACTTGTGGTTGTTCCAAGGCGCTTGTGATGATCTATTGATGCAAGGCGATTCTGTGACGGGTGTTGTCACGCAAGTGGGTATTCGCTTTGCGTGTCGCGCCGTGGTTCTGACGGCGGGCACTTTTTTGGATGGCCGCATTCATGTGGGTTTGCAAAACCACTCGGCGGGCCGTGCAGGTGATCCGCCCGCAGTCACGCTGTCGGCCCGGCTCAAAGAATTGAAGTTGCCACAAGGCCGCCTGAAAACTGGTACGCCGCCGCGCCTGGATGGCCGCACGATTGATTTCGCCAAACTCACCGAACAACCCGGCGACCTGGACCCGGTGCCGGTGTTCAGTTTTTTGGGCGATGCATCCCAGCACCCCCAGCAAGTCCCGTGCTGGATCACCCACACCAACGAGCGCACCCACGAGATCATTCGTTCCGGCTTTGACCGCAGCCCCATGTTCACCGGCGTGATCGGCGGCGTGGGCCCGCGTTATTGCCCCAGCATTGAAGACAAGGTGAACCGCTTTGCCGACAAAACCTCGCACCAAATTTTTCTGGAACCCGAGGGGCTGACGACCCACGAGTTTTATCCCAACGGTATTTCCACCTCCCTGCCCTTTGACATTCAACTGGCTGCCGTGCATTCCATGCTCGGTTTGGAGCAGGCTCATATCCTGCGGCCGGGTTATGCGATTGAGTACGACTACTTCGACCCACGCGCTTTGAAGGCGAGTTTCGAGACCAAGTCCATCAACGGCTTGTTTTTCGCTGGGCAAATCAACGGCACCACGGGTTACGAGGAAGCTGCCGCCCAAGGCTTGTTTGCCGGGCTGAACGCGGCGCTGCAAGTGCGTGGTCAGGCTGCATGGACGCCGCGCCGCGACCAAGCCTATTTGGGTGTGTTGGTGGACGACCTCATCACCAAAGGCGTGAGCGAGCCTTACCGCATGTTTACCAGCCGGGCCGAGTTCCGCCTGCAATTGCGTGAAGACAACGCCGACATGCGGCTGACCGAAGTGGGCCGCGAGCTGGGTCTGGTGGACGACGCGCGCTGGGAAGCTTTCAACCGAAAGCGCGACGCCGTTTCACGTGAAACACAGCGCCTGCGATCGACCTGGGTCACGCCCGCCAAACTGCCTGCTTTGGACGCCCAACGTTTGGTCGGCAAAGCCTTGGAGCATGAATACAGCCTGGCCGATTTGCTGCGCCGCCCGGGTGTGGACTTCAATGCGCTGGTGGATGTGGCCGCCCTGGCCCGCCCCGAGGCCGGTGTTTCACGTGAAACCTTGGTGGCCGAGCTGGGCGAGGTGCTCGCATCTGCCGTGATTGAGCAGATGGAAATCAGCATCAAGTACGCGGGTTACATCGACAACCAAATTGACGAAGTGCAGCGTGCCGCCCACTATGAAAATCTGCGCTTGCCTGAAGACTTGGACTACGCCCAGGTGCATGCCCTGAGCATTGAGGCACGCCAGAAGCTGGGCCAGCACCGCCCAGAAACCTTGGGCCAAGCCTCGCGTATTTCGGGCGTGACCCCGGCGGCCATTTCCCTGCTCTTGATTCATCTGAAAAAAGGCAAGTTCAAGGGGTTCACTCAGAGTGACCGCGCCGCGAACGAGGCCCTGTCCCCGAGCAGCGATGCCGCCTGAAATGGGCGCAAGCGATTTGCGCAACCGCCTGGAGCAAGGCGCAGCCGCTCTGGGTGTGTCCTTGATCGGGTCTCAAGTGGACACCCTGCTCGCCTACCTGGCCTTGATCGAACGCTGGAACCGCGTTTACAACCTGACCGCCCTGCGCCAGGCAGACGAGATGTTGACCCACCACCTGCTCGACAGCCTGGCTGTGGTGCCTGCCCTGCAGCGGCATCTGGTGGCCAACAACGTGGGCAGTGCCCGGTTGCTCGACGTTGGCAGTGGGGCCGGTTTGCCCGGCGTGGTGCTGGCGATTGTGCTGCCGGAATTGCAAGTCACTTGCATCGACACCGTGGGCAAAAAAGCCAGTTTTATTCAACAGGTGGCGTCTGAATTGACCTTGCGCAATCTGCGCAGCCAGCATGCCCGGGTGGAAGCCTGGGCGGGCCATGCCGGGGAGCCAGGGTTTGACATCGTGACCTCGCGCGCCTTCTCGTCACTGGCCGATTTTGTGGGCCTGACCCGAGGCCATTTGGCTCCCCAGGGTGTTTGGCTGGCCATGAAAGGCAAACGCCCCAGCGATGAAGAGCGCATTTTGCCGGGCGATGTGGACGTGTTTCACGTGGAACAACTGCGAGTTCCGGGGCTGGAAGCGGAGCGTTGTTTGTTGTGGATGCGAGCCCGTTGAAGTCAAATTTTGCTCTGGTGTGCTGACGTAAACTTCAACCTCCCCGCTCGCCTTACCCTCCCAACGCGCCCCAGGAGTCCCCATGTTCGGTGTTGCCGATTACGGTCAATTCGTGCTCGCCGTGGTGGTGTTTTTGGCCATTCCCGGGCCGGGCAATTTGGCGTTGATCACGTCCACCAGCAAAGGCCGTTTGCTCGGCGGCTTGGCTGCAACGATGGGTGTGATTGCGGGGGATCAGGTCTTGATGTGGCTGGCCGTGGCCGGGGTGGCGGCGCTTCTGGTGGCTTATCCAGCGGCTTTGACGGCGGTGCAATGGCTGGGTGCCGCCTACTTGGTGTGGCTCGGCGGCAAGATGTTGCTGGCCAAGCCTGGTGCGGCGCCCATCTTGAACATCATACCCCGGCATTACTTCCGTCAGGCCATGGCCATTACCTTGCTTAACCCCAAGGCGATTGTGTTTTATATGGCCTTCTTCCCGCTGTTTGTCGACCCGGCCCAGCATCGGGGAGTGCTCACTTTTGCGGTGATGGCGGGAACCATCGCCCTGCTCACCTTTCTCTACGGCCTGGTGGTGGTTTTGCTCACCCACTTTCTGGCCGAACGTATGCGTGCCAACCCCATCGTTTCGCGCACCCTGGAAAAACTGGCCGGGGTGTTTTTGATTGGCTTTGGCATCAAGCTGGCCGTCTCTAAATAATCCCCCACCCACAAACCCATGGCCCGAATTTTCTGCATAGCCAACCAAAAAGGCGGTGTCGGCAAAACCACCACCACGGTCAACTTGGGCGCGGGGCTGGCCCGCATCGGCCAACGTGTTTTGGTGATCGACCTGGATCCCCAAGGCAATGCCACCATGGGCTCGGGCGTGGACAAACGCGCCTTGGAGTTAACGGTCTATGACGTGCTGCTGGAAAACGCCTCCATTGCCGAAGCGCGCCAACAAGCCGACAAAGCCGGGTATGACCTCTTGGGTGCCAGCCGCGACTTGGCCGGTGCCGAGGTCGAACTGGTGCAACTGGAGCGCCGCGACCAGCGGCTGAAAACCGCGCTGCAAGCGGTGGATGCTGACTACGACTTCGTCCTCATCGACTGCCCGCCCAGCTTGAGCATGCTCACCTTGAACGGCCTGTGTAGCGCCCACGGCGTGATCGTGCCCATGCAGTGCGAATACTTTGCGCTGGAGGGCTTGAGCGACTTGGTCAACACCATCAAACAAGTCCACGCCAACCTCAACCCGCAACTAGAAATCATTGGCCTCTTGCGCGTCATGTTTGACCCGCGCATCACCTTGCAGCAGCAGGTGAGCGACCAACTCAAAGCGCACTTTGGCGATAAGGTGTTCAACACCGTCATCCCCCGCAATGTGCGTTTGGCCGAAGCCCCGAGCTACGGCCTGCCGGGCGTGGTGTTTGACCCGGCCTCCAAGGGCGCACAGTCCTTTGTGGAGTTTGCGGGTGAGATGGTGGAGCGACTGGGGCCCAAACCTTGATGGGGTTGGTGCTGTGTGCGCACACTATCGGCATCGGTCTTTATCTGAGAGTCTCTGAGTGACGAGCCCCTTCCGTGTCCTGTCCGTCATCCCGCCGATGACGCAGCTCAACACACCCTATCCGTCTACCGCCTACCTCACTGGTTTTTTGCGTTCGCGCGGTGTGGATGCGGTCCAAGAAGACTTGGCATTGGCTTTGGTGCTCACCTTGTTGTCGGTACCGGGTTTGGAGAAGGTGCACGCCCAAATCGAGGTTTTGCCCGAGAACCAGCGTAGCCCGCGGGTGCGGGCCTTCATGGCCCTGTTCGACCGCTACCTCGCGACCATCATGCCGACCATCGCTTTTTTGCAAGGGCGAGATTCAACAATAGCCCACCGCATCGCCAGTCGCAGCTTCTTGCCTGAAGGCCCGCGTTTTGCGTCGCTCGATGTCTATGTGGATGACGAGGGTGGCGACCCTTTAGCCTGGGCATTTGGCGCACTCGGCGTGCAAGACCGCGCCCGTCACCTGGCCACGCTTTACCTCAACGACCTGGCCGATGTGTTGCGTGAGGCCATCGACCCGCGTTTTGAGTTTGTGCGTTATGCCGAATCACTCGCGCAAAGCCAACCCACCTTTGATCCCTTGGCTGCGGCTTTGGCCGAGCCCCTGAATTTGGTCGATCAAACCTTGGTTGAGTTGACCCTGGCAGCGGTTGAAAAACATGCGCCGAGCTTGGTCCTGGTGTCCACGCCGTTTCCGGGATCGGTCTATGCCGCCTTCCGCATCGCTCAGGCCATCAAGGCCCAGCACCCTGATATACGGCTGGGTTTGGGCGGCGGTTTTGTGAACACTGAACTGCGTGAACTGCGCGAGCCCCGGGTGTTCGATTACTTTGACTACGTGACCTTGGACGCTGGCGAGCGCCCGCTGCTCGCTTTGCTTGAACACCTGCAAGGCAAACGCTCGTTACAGCGTTTGGTGCGCACCTATGTGCGCGATGGGGAAACCCAAGCCGTGCGCTACATCAACATGGTGGAGCCCGACATTGCCTTCGCCGAAGTCGGCACCCCCACCTGGGACGGCTTGCCTCTGAACCAGTACCTCTCCCTGCTGGACATGCTCAACCCCATGCACCGCTTGTGGTCAGACGGGCGCTGGAACAAACTCACCGTGGCCCATGGGTGTTATTGGAAGAAGTGCAGTTTCTGCGATGTGAGCTTGGACTACATCTCGCGCTATGAAGGCGCGTCGGCGGCGACTTTGGCCGATCGCATCGAAACCATCGTCAAGGAGACGGGCCAAACCGGATTTCATTTCGTGGACGAGGCGGCACCACCTAAGGCGTTGAAGGCGCTGTCTGCTGAATTGATCCAGCGCCAGTTGTCCATTTCTTGGTGGGGCAACATCCGTTTTGAAAAGTCATTCAGTCCCGAGCTGTGTCAACAACTGGCCGACAGCGGCTGCATTGCCATTTCAGGCGGCCTGGAGGTGGCGTCTGACCGCTTGCTCAAGCTCATGAAAAAAGGCGTGTCGGTGGAACAAGTGGCGCGGGTCACCAAAGGCTTCTCCGATGCAGGCATCTTGGTTCACGCCTATTTGATGTACGGCTTTCCCACGCAGACGGTGCAAGAGACGGTGGATGCGCTGGAATACGTGCGCCAACTGTTCGAGAACGGCTGCATCCAGTCCGGCTTTTTCCACCGCTTTGCGTGTACCGTGCATTCGCCGGTGGGCAAGAACCCTGAGGACTACGGCGTCACCCTGCTGCCGTTGCCCGAGGTGTCCTTCGCCAAAAACGATGTGGGCTTCATCGACTCCACGGGTGTGGATCACGATGCCTTGGGCCAAGCGCTGAAAAAAGCGCTATACAACTACATGCACGGCATTGGGCTAGAAGAAGATGTGCGCACCTGGTTCGATTGGCCCGTGCCCAAATCCACGGTGCAGCGGCGCTGCATTGCGAAGGCGTTGTCGGCGAAGGGGTGACGGGGCGTGGGCTTACAGGCCCAAACCTTCATCCAAGCCCAAATGCACATTCATCGCCTGCACCGCTGCGCCGCTGGCCCCTTTGCCGAGGTTGTCCAGGCAGGCCATGAGCAGCACTTGGGTGTCGTTGGCAAACACATGAATATCCACACGGTTGGTGTCGTTGCAAGCCTGGGCGTCGTAAAAGCCGCCCTCCAGAACGGCAGGGTCGCGCAGCGGTTTGACGTTGATGAAGGCTTCTTTTGAATAACGGGTTGACAAGGCTGCGTGCAGCGACTCGGCCGTGGTGCCTGCCTTCAGTTGCGACAAGTGCAAGGGCACCGTTACCGCCAAACCTTTGTAGAAATTGCCGACGATGGGCATGAAGAGTGGTGCATTCGCCAAACCCGTGTGGGCCTTCATTTCCGGCAGGTGTTTGTGCGCCAGGGTAAGGCCATAGGGCCGGGGCGATTGCAGTTTGGCGTCGCCGCCCGCTTCATACTGCGCAATCATGCTCTTGCCGCCGCCTGAGTAGCCGGTGATCGACGTGGCCGACACCAAGAGTTCACGCGGCACCAAGCCAGCGTCCACCAAGGGGCGCAGCAGCACGATGAAAGCGCTGGCATGGCAACCGGGATTGGCAATACGTTTGCTTGTTCGCAGCAAGTCGCGCTGGCCGGGGGCGAGTTCGGGCAAACCAAAGGCCCAGCCGGCCACGGTGCGGTGGGCGGTGCTGGCGTCGATCAAACAAGTGTTGGCGTTGCTGACCATGCTGGCTGCTTCACGCGAGGCGGCGTCGGGCAGGCATAAAAAAGCCACGTCAGCGGCGTTGAGCAAACGGGCGCGCTCTTGCGGGTCTTTGCGTTTGTCGGTGTCTATCTTCAGCACTTCAACGTCGCTGCGCGCCGCGAGATACTCGTGGATGCGCAGCCCGGTGGTGCCTTCTTGACCATCGACAAAAACTCGGTAAACCATGTCAACCTCTGTTTAATTCTGAATAAGTCGTGAAGGATAAGCCAGCCCCATGACGGATGTACTGCTCCACCCACAAAAGCCCCGCGTTCTGCTGCTGCCCGGCTGGCTCAACTCGGATGCCGCCCACTGGCAAAGCCGCTGGGAAGTGCTGCATGGTTACACCCGTGTGGAACAAGACGACTGGACGTGGCCGCGCCGGGGCGACTGGATGGCGCGGCTGGACGAGGTCATCCAGCAACAGGAGGCCCCCGTTGTCCTGGTGGCTCACAGCCTGGGCTGCCAGTTGGTGGCCGCTTGGGCCGCCCATTCCCAGCACACCGACCGGGTGCTGGCGGCGTGGCTGGTGGCCCCGCCGGACACTGAACGCGAGGCCACCCCGCCCAACCTCTTCAACTGGCGACCCATGGTGCGCAGCAAGTTGCCCTTTCCCAGCCGAGCGCTGGTCAGCAGCGACGATCCTTACTGCGCGCTTGACCGTGCAGAGGGCTTGGCGCGGGACTGGGGTAGCGAGATGGAACTGCTCGGGCCGTGCGGCCACATCAATGGCGAGTCGGGGTTGGGGGATTGGGATGATGGGCACCGGGCCATGACCCAGTGGCTGTTGACCCGAACTAAAACCGCCTGACGATCACCGACAATCCCCCCCCATGGTCACCAAGAAACCCAAAGGCCTCGGCCTGGGCCTCGAAGCATTGCTCGGCCCGAAAGTCAAAGACGATGTGGCGGCAACGCAGGCCAAGGCCAGCGGCGCGCCGAGCACGCTCAAACTCAGCCAATTGCGCCCCGGCAAGTACCAGCCGCGCACGCGCATGGACGAAGGCTCGTTGTACGAGCTGGCCGAGAGCATCAAGGCCCAGGGCATCATGCAGCCCATCTTGGTGCGGCCTGTCAGTGGTACGCAAAACGCTGGGCAATACGAAATCATTGCTGGTGAACGCCGCAGCCGCGCAGCCAAACTCGCCGGTTTGGACGAAGTGCCGGTGCTGGTGAAAGACGTGCCCGACGAAGCCGCCGCCGCCATGGCGCTGATAGAGAACATTCAGCGTGAAGACCTTAACCCACTGGAAGAAGCCCAGGGCTTGAAGCGCCTCACCGACGAATTTGGGCTCACCCATGAACAAGCCGCGCAGGCCGTGGGGCGCTCGCGCAGCGCGGCCAGCAATTTGCTGCGTCTGTTGCACCTGGCCGAGCCGGTTCAGGCCCTGCTGATGGCCGGTGACTTGGACATGGGCCATGCCCGGGCGCTTTTGCCCCTGGACGGTGCACAACAAATTTTGAGCGCGACGGAAATCGTCGCCAAAAAACTCAGCGTGCGCGAGGCTGAAAAGCTGGTGGCTAAACAAGGCCCGGCCGCACGCCAGAAAACCTTGATTCGCAATTCCGCCAGTAAATCGCGAGACTTACAGCGTATTGAAGCCACCTTGTCAGATGCGCTGACAGCCGCCGTGGAAATTCGTGTGAAGAAGCGCACAAAGCGCGGCGAACAAGGCGAAGTCGCCATTGCATTTGGCTCGCTGGACGAGCTCAATGGGCTCTTGGAGAAGTTGGGCCTGGGTTCGACCTGAGTGCGTTTTGCGGAACTTTGCTCTTCGGTGCAGACTCAGTGGCAAAGGGTTGAGCAAGAACAGTGCAGCACCGATGTGATGAATTAGGCCCGTTTATTGCTGTTGCTCCAAGCATTAAAACCCCCGGCATGGGAGATGCTACAAACGTGTGTTGAGTCCGAGTGCAGATAGAAGGAAAGCTCTGATGGCACCTTGAGGGGTTTCATCAGAACTTCCCAGACGCAAAAGCCAACCGACCCTGGTTTGCATTGCGCCTGTCTTGCACCACAGGAGATCAGCATGGACGTCATCAGTCATCTCAAAGCTCGCTACGAGCGCACGCGCGAAGAAGAACTCTCGCTAGAGGACTACCTTGCCGAGTGCAAGCGCAACCCCTTGGCCTATGCCACCGCCGCCGAGCGCATGCTCAAAGCCATAGGCGAGCCACAAACCATAGACACACGCAACGACCAGCGCTTGTCCAGGCTGTTCGCCAACAAGGTCATCAAAATTTATCCCGCCTTTGCCGAGTTCTACGGCATGGAAGACGCCATTGAGCAGGTGGTGTCCTATTTTCGGCATGCCGCGCAAGGGTTAGAAGAGAAAAAACAAATTCTCTACTTGCTTGGCCCCGTGGGCGGCGGCAAAAGCTCCATCGCCGAGCGCCTCAAGGCGCTGATGCAAGAGGTGCCCTTCTACGCTATCAAAGGCTCACCGGTGAACGAGTCGCCTTTGGGTTTGTTTGATGCAAGCGAAGACGGCCCAGTCCTAGAAAAAGAGTACGGCATTCCGCGCCGTTACTTGAATCGCATCTTGAGCCCTTGGGCGGTGAAACGGCTGGAAGAGTTTGGCGGCGATATTCGCCAGTTCAAAGTGGTGAAGCGCTACCCCAGCGTGCTCAAACAAATGGGCATCGCCAAAACCGAGCCGGGTGACGAGAACAACCAAGACATCAGCTCCCTCGTGGGCAAGGTGGACATTCGCAAGTTAGAGAGCTTCTCGCAAGACGACCCCGACGCCTACAGCTTCTCTGGTGGCCTGTGCTTGGCTAACCAGGGCTTGCTTGAGTTTGTGGAAATGTTCAAGGCCCCGATCAAGGTGCTGCATCCCTTGCTCACCGCCACCCAAGAAAGCAACTTCAAAGGCACGGAAGGCTTTGGCGCCATTCCGTTTGATGGCATCGTGCTGGCCCACAGCAACGAGAGCGAGTGGAAGGCCTTTCGCAACAACAAAAACAATGAAGCGTTTTTGGATCGCATCTACATCGTCAAAGTGCCCTACTGCCTGCGCGTGAGCGAGGAGGTGCATATTTACGAAAAGCTGCTCAAGGGTTCGTCGCTGGCGCAAGCCACCTGCGCGCCCGGCACGTTGAAAATGATGAGCCAGTTCGCCATCTTGACGCGCTTGAAGGAGCCGGAGAACTCATCCCTCTATTCCAAGATGCTGGTCTATGACGGTGAAAACCTGAAAGACACCGACCCGCGCGCCAAGAGCTACCAAGAGTACCGCGACTACGCTGGTGTGGACGAAGGCATGAGTGGTATCAGCACCCGCTTCGCCTACAAAATTTTGTCCAAGGTGTTCAACTTCGACAGCACCGAAGTCGCCGCCAATCCGGTGCATTTGATGTATGTGCTGGAGCAGCAAATTGAACGCGAGCAGTTCCCTGCCGAGACCGAGCAGCGTTACCTTGCTTTCATCAAAGAACACCTGGCGGTGCGGTATGCCGAGTTCATCGGCAAAGAAATTCAAACTGCCTACCTGGAGAGTTACAGCGAATACGGCCAAAACATTTTTGACCGCTATGTGACCTATGCGGACTACTGGATCCAAGACCACGAGTACCGCGACACCGACACCGGCGAGGTGTTCGACCGCAGCTCGCTCAATGCGGAACTGGAGAAGATAGAAAAACCCGCTGGCATTGCCAACCCCAAAGACTTCCGCAACGAAATCGTCAACTTCGTGCTGCGTGCCCGCGCCAACAACGCAGGCAACAACCCGGTGTGGACGAGCTATGAGAAATTGCGCACGGTGATCGAGAAAAAAATGTTCTCCAACACCGAGGAGTTGCTACCCGTCATCAGCTTCAACGCCAAAGCCAGCGCCGACGAGGCCAAAAAGCACGAAGACTTTGTGACGCGCATGGTGGCCAAGGGCTACACCAGCAAACAGGTGCGGCTGTTGTGTGAGTGGTATTTGCGGGTGCGTAAGAGTTCGTGATGTGTTCTTTTCACCGCCCTCACCCCCACCCTCTCCCGCAAGCGGGAGAGGGGGTATGAACTCCCTCTCCCTTTGGGACAGGGCGGGGGTGAGGGCCGATGCCAACCAGTCCACGGTCGGTTCCTGAGGCCCCTCATGCAGCAAATCATCGACAGACGCCTGGCGGGAAAGAACAAATCCATAGGCAACCGCGAGCGGTTTTTGCGGCGGCACAAGGAGCAAATCCGTGAGGCCGTCAAACGTGCGGTGGATGGCCGCAGCATTCGTGATCTGGCCCAAGGTGAGGACATCAAAATTCCTCGCAAAGACATCAGCGAACCTGTCTTCGGCCACGGCCAAGGTGGCAAGCGCGAGATGGTGCACCCCGGCAATGAAGACCACGTGCGCGGTGACCGCATCGCCCGCCCCAAGGGCGGGCAAGGTGGCGGGGGCGGCAGCCAAGCCTCAGACAGTGGTGAAGGTGACGACGACTTTGTTTTTCACCTGAGCAAAGAAGAATTCATGCAGGTCTTCTTCGACGACCTGGCCCTGCCCAATTTGGCCCGCACCACCTTGGCTGAAACGCCGGAATTCAAAACACACCGTGCCGGTTACTCCAGTGATGGCACACCCAACAACTTGCATGTGGTGCGCTCCATGCGCGGGGCCATCGGCCGACGCATTGCGCTGGCTAGCCCTGGCAGCCGGGAGATAAAAGAACTGCAAGAACGCTTGAGCGAATTGCGCGTCGCGCCCGAGCTGCATGCGCAAGAGATCAAAGAACTGGAAGAAAAGATAGGGCTACTGAAAGCGCGCATTGAACGCATTCCCTACCTCGACCCCATCGACCTGCGTTTTCGCAGCCGCGTGCGGGTGCCTGTGCCCACGGTCAAGGCGGTGATGTTTTGTTTGATGGATGTGTCGGGCTCGATGGACGAGTCGCGTAAAGACTTGGCTAAACGATTCTTCATCTTGCTGTATTTGTTCTTGACCCGACACTACGAAAAAATCGACATTGTTTTTATCCGTCACCACACGCAGGCTCAGGAAGTGGACGAACAAAACTTCTTTCACTCGACCGAAACCGGCGGCACCGTCGTGTCAAGCGCCCTCGTCTTGATGGAAGAGATTGCCCGCACTCGCTACCCCACAAGCGAGTGGAACATCTACGGTGCGCAGGCCAGTGATGGTGACAACTGGCACCACGACAGTGGCCGCTGCCGCGAGTTGCTGGCCAACCAAATCCTCCCGCTGTGTCGTTACTTTGCTTATGTGCAAGTGGCCGAAGAAGAGCAGAACCTCTGGGACGAGTATGTGGCGCTGGCCGCTGAAAGCAGCAAAAGTTTCGCGGTGCGTAAAGCCACCGAAGCGTCGCAGATTTACCCCGTGTTCCGCGACTTGTTCAAAAAGGAAGGAAGTGCCGTATGAGCGCCGCGCCTGAACAAGACCGTTACCCTCCGTTGATGGCCGACATCACGCGGCGCGACAGGCGTGCGGCCGACCTCGTCAAACCATCTCGAGCTGCAAGCCCTCTGCCCGCCCCCAGCGACTGGACTTTTGATTTGATTGAGCAATACCACACCGTCATCCGCGAAACCGCGCAGTGGTATGGCCTGGACACCTACCCCAACCAGTTAGAGATCATCACCGCCGAACAAATGATGGATGCCTATGCCTCGGTGGGCATGCCGGTGAACTACCGACACTGGAGTTATGGCAAAGAATTCATCGCCACTGAAAAAAAATACCGGCGTGGCCACATGGGCTTGGCGTACGAGATCGTCATCAACTCCAACCCCTGCATCAGTTATTTGATGGAAGAGAACACCCTGGCCATGCAAGCCTTGGTGATCGCCCACGCCGCGTATGGCCACAACAGTTTCTTCAAAGGCAACTACCTGTTCCGCATGTGGACGGATGCGGCCAGCATCATCGACTACTTGGTCTATGCGAGGAACTACGTCACCGATTGCGAAGAACGGTATGGCCTGGATGCGGTAGAAACCTTGTTAGATAGTTGCCACGCCTTGATGAACCACGGCGTGGATCGCTACCGCCGCCCCACTCGCAAGACACTGGCGCAAGAACTGGCCGAACGCAAAGACCGCGAGCTGTATGCGCAGCAACAGGTCAACGATATGTGGCGCACTCTGCCGCGAAAAGCCGAGAAAGCCTCGGAAGAAAAAGAAGCCAAACGCTTTCCGGCCGAACCCCAAGAAAACCTGCTCTATTTCATTGAAAAGAACGCCCCGCTCTTGGAGCCCTGGCAGCGCGAGATTGTGCGCATCGTGCGCAAGGTGGCGCAATATTTTTATCCGCAGCGCCAAACCCAAGTGATGAACGAAGGCTGGGCCACGTTCTGGCACCACCGCTTGCTCAACACCTTGTACGACAACGGTCATTTGACCGATGGCGTGATGATTGAATGGCTCAAGTCCCACACCAATGTGGTTTACCAGCCCAAGGTGGGCGACAAACACTACAGCGGCATCAACCCCTATGCCTTGGGTTTTGCCATGTACACCGACATCAAACGCATTTGCGAAGAACCCACGGATGAAGATCGTGCCTGGTTCCCCGACATGGCCGGAGGTGACTGGTTGGAAACCATCAGCCACGCCATGCGCAACTTCAAAGACGAGAGTTTCATCGGCCAATACCTCTCGCCCAAACTGATGCGCGACTTCCGCTTTTTTGCCATCAAGGACGATGAGAAAGAAGACGAGCTGGAGGTCTCCGCCATTCACGACGACAACGGCTACCGTCAGGTGCGCGAAGCCCTGAGCCGCCAGTACGACTTGGGCCAACGCGAGCCCAACATTCAAGTGTGGAATGTGAATCTGCGCGGCGATCGCTCCTTGGTGCTGCGCCACACCCAGCACAACGACAGGCCCCTGCACGACAGCGCCGATGAGGTGCTCAAACACGTGGCACGGCTGTGGGGTTTTGGCGTGCAGATGGAAAGCGTCAACAGCGCGGGCGACGTGACCAAATGGTGGCGCGTGGATGCGCCGCCGAGCCGGGACGATTGAGAACTTTCTCTGCCCTGCGTTCGCCCTGAGCCTGTCCAAGGGTAGCGCCAGGCACCACACGCAGGCTTCGACGGGTTCAGCCCGAACGTAAGTCAGGGTGGCTGAGGACTGTCGCTAACTGTCATGTCCCTGGCGAGGCACCCCGGATGATGGAAGACACTGTGGGCGTGCGGGCCAGCACTGGTGCCGCCGACCAACGGCCTGCCGGGCAAGCCCGGCGGCTCTCTTTAATGTGGGCTGTCAGGCGCAA
>JBJTHI010000149.1:0-15858 GCA_046094425.1 Burkholderiales bacterium
GTCCAACATGAAGCTCAACTTGGATGTTCGTCGTTTGGCCAAGGGGGCCGTCGCGGTCGTTGGGTTGCTGTCAGGTCTGAGCTACGCCGCTCCGCCGACTTGGCTACCACCGGTGGAACTACCCGACGGCACCATGTTGCTGCAGGTCGAAGAGTTGAAAGCCACCTATTTGCAGTGTGATCGGTTGGCGTCGGTGTCATTCTTAGATTCCTCGACCGCAGCAGATTGTTCAGTGGTGGCGGAAAAGCTCCGGCGGATCGGGTTCGACGGCCGAGCAGACGCCGTTTTAGAGTGGTGGCGGTCTCTGTCGGAGGACCGGCGGGCCGGTGTGCTGAGGGGGCACCTCGATCTCAAGGCTCGGTCCGCATCGCTTTGAAGTCAGGCCACCTGCCCGGTGTCTTGCTGGGTAGTTGGTTCCTGTTCGGATATTTGTTGCTAAGTCGCTGATCGGCCGGTAGTAGTCGATTCCCGACGTTCCAAGGTCGCCGGTTGATGTTCAGGTTGTGGTGTAAATCTGTGCCAACACACCTGTTTCGGCCGTTCCTTGTTCTGGTCACGCCGTTTTTCAGCGTGCCTTGGAAGGCGCCACAGAGGAGTCGATATCCTTGGAGCATAGTTGGATAGGCCGTGCCACCAAGCCTCCCCCCGCGTTCAGTTTGAGGGTGAGAAATAAAAAAATGGCCTGCATGTTTATGCAGGCCATTTAGGCTTTGGCGGAGTGGACGGGGCTCGAACCCGCGACCCCCGGCGTGACAGGCCGGTATTCTAACCAACTGAACTACCACTCCCAATTAACGTCCCTACACTAACTGCGGAACATAGTGCTTCCAAATTACTCTGCAAGTGCACTAAAACTTGGCGTCCCCTAGGGGATTCGAACCCCTGTAATCACCGTGAAAGGGTGGTGTCCTAGGCCTCTAGACGAAGGGGACTAATCCTTCATCACGCTTGAACTGCGCTCCACTGCCAAACAACACGAAGGCCGTTTTGGTGGAGGTAAGCGGGATCGAACCGCTGACCTCTTGCATGCCATGCAAGCGCTCTCCCAGCTGAGCTATACCCCCATGTCGCCCCGTTTTTTTGCCTTGTTTCCAGGGCTTCAAAAGAGAACATCGCTGTTCAAGTGAGACAACGATTATAGCCCGTTTTTTACACCCCTTGCAAGCGCTGCAACACCTGCTCGCGGGCGAAAAGCGCCAACACCGCGTCAACCGACGGGGTTTGCGCGCGGCCACAAACCAACAAGCGCACAGGGGTGGCTACTTGAGGCATCTTGAGTTTGAACTCGGCCAGCACTTGCTTGAACACAGCCGCAATCGCGGTTTGGCTCCAGTCAGTCTCAGACAAACGAGAGCGCAAAGACTGCAAGGCGGGTTTGACCTCATGGGTCAAGTGGGTCGCCAATTCAGCCTGCGGGGGTTGAACCGGCGCGAAGTACATGTGCAACCAATCGGCCAATTCGATCAAGGTAGAGCAGCGGTCGCGGAACAAGACACACATGGCAGACAAAGGCGCATCGCTTGGCACGGTGACGCCCGAGCGTGTGAGGTGCTCGGTCAACCAGGGCACGAGTTGCTCAGGTGCTATGGACTTCATGTGCTGTGCGTTCACCCAACGCAGTTTGGTCTCGTCGAACTGCGCCGCACTTTTGCCCAGGTGATCCAGGTTGAACCACTGCACCAGTTGCTCACGCGAGAAAATTTCGTCGTCACCGTGGCTCCAGCCCAGGCGTGCAAGGTAGTTCACCACCGCATCTGCCAGATAACCTTCGTCGCGGTACTGCGTGACGGGTTTGGCGCCGTGGCGTTTGCTCATTTTTTCGCCGCTCTCGTTGAGCACGGTGGGCAAATGGGCATAGACGGGTGGTTCGTGGCCGAGGGCACGGAAGATATGAATTTGGCGTGGCGTGTTGTTCACATGGTCGTCGCCGCGGATCACATGGGTGATCTTCATGTCGATGTCGTCCACCACCACACAGAAGTTGTAGGTTGGGGTGCCCACAGCAATGGCCCCTTCCACTGGCGCACCGGCTGCGGGGCGGGCGATGATGAGGTCGTCGAGTTCATCGTTGCTGATTTCAATGCGACCCTTGACCTTGTCGTCCCACACCACTGAGCCGCTTTGCGGGCCTTTGAACCGAATGACGGGTTGCACACCCGCCGGAATGGGTGGCAGCACCTTGCCAGGCTCGGGCCGCCAGGTGCCGTCGTAACGCGGCTTTTGTTTGGCCTGCATTTGGCGTTCGCGCAAGGCGTCTAACTCGGCACTGCTCATGTAGCAAGGGTAGGCCAGGCCTTGGTCTAGCAGTGTCTTCACCACTTCGCGGTAGCGATCCATGCGCTGCATTTGATAGAACGGGCCCTCGTCGTGGTGCAGACCGAGCCAGCGCATACCTTCCAAAATCACATCCACCGCCTCTTGCGATGAACGTTCTTCATCGGTGTCTTCAATGCGAAGAATGAAGGTGCCGCCCGTGGCTCTGGCAAAAGCCCAGGGATAAAGCGCCGAGCGGATGTTGCCCAGGTGAATGAAGCCGGTGGGACTGGGGGCGAAACGGGTGCGAACAGATGGAGACATGGAAACTTACAAAGTTTGCAGGCCGCGCAGCAAGTCGGCCTTCAGATCGTCAAGGTGCTCCAAACCCACGGCCACACGCACCAAACCTTGGGTGATGCCCGCGTCGTTGCGCTGCGCTTCCGTCAAACGGCCATGCGTGGTGCTGGCCGGGTGGGTAATCGTTGATTTGGTATCGCCCAGGTTAGCGGTAATGGAAAAGATTTGCGTGTGGTCAATCACACGGAATGCGTTCTGCCGCGCCTGCGCCGCGTCTCTAGCTTTCACCGTGAAAGACAGCACCGCACCACCGACGCCCGACTGCTGCGCCATCGCCAGCTCGTGCTGAGGGTGTGATTTCAAGCCAGGATAAAACACCTGCTGCACTTGGGGTTGTTCCTCCAACCAAGTCGCCAAGGCCAGGGCTTGCTGGCTGTGGGCTTGCATACGGATGGACAAAGTTTCCATGCCCTTGAGCACCACCCAGGCGTTGAAGGGCGACAAGGTCATGCCCGCCGTGCGCAGCACAGGCACCAGCTTCTCGTTCAGCAAAGCTTCGGTGCCACAAACAGCGCCAGCCATGACGCGGCCTTGGCCGTCCAGGTATTTGGTGCCAGAGTGCATGACCAAATCAGCCCCCAGTGCTATAGGAAGTTGCAAGGCGGGCGAACAAAAACAGTTGTCCACCACCAAATACGCGCCCGCATTTTTGGCAATGATTGACAGCGCGCGAATGTCGCACACCTCGGTCAGCGGATTGGTCGGTGTTTCTGCGAACAGCAGTTTGGTGTTGGGCTTGATCGCAGCACGCCATTCGTCCAAATTAGTTTGGGAAACAAAGCTGGTTTCCACGCCAAACTTGGCGAACTCGCGGCCAAACAACATGATGGTGGAGCCGAACACGCTGCGCGAACACACCACATGGTCGCCCGCTTTGAGTAAACCCAAACCAATCAGCAAGATGGCGCCCATGCCGCTGGAAGTGCCTACACAAGCCTCGGCTCCTTCCAGCGCAGCCAAGCGGCGTTCGAACATGGTGACGGTGGGGTTGGTGAAGCGCGAGTAGGTGAAGGCCTCTTCTTCGTTGGCAAAACGTGCGGCTGCGGTAGCAGCGTCTGGGTGGACGAAGCTGCTAGTCAGGAAAAGCGCTTCGGAGTTTTCGCCCCACTGCGAGCGTGGCAAGCCCTCGCGCACAGCCAAGGTTTCCAGGTGCGTGCGTGGTGGGAATTCAATGCGGGGTATCTTGTTCATACGTTTCTACCCAGGCTCACTCTTGTCCGTTTTGCAAAGCCAGCCGGGTGCGGTTGTTGTTGTCGTCTTCTTCACCTTGTTTGGACCGCTGCGCCGCCATTGAGGCGAAATCTTCCGCGCTGACATCACCCGTCACATAGTGACCGTCAAAACACGAGGCTTCAAACCCGGCCACTTGGGGGTTGAGCGCGCCCACCACTTTTTTCATCGCGTCAACGTCTTGGTAAATGAGGGCATCGGCACCGATGAACTGGCGTATTTCTTCCACGTTGCGATCATGGGCGATGAGTTCGGCCTTGGTGGGCATGTCTATGCCATACACATTCGGGAAACGCACCGGTGGCGCGGCTGAGGCCATGTAGACCTTGCGCGCACCGGCGTCCCGCGCCATTTGAATAATTTCTTTGGAGGTGGTGCCGCGCACGATGGAGTCGTCCACCAGCAGCACGTTACGTCCCTTGAACTCCACACCGATGGCGTTGAGTTTTTGACGCACTGATTTTTTGCGCACCCCCTGGCCCGGCATGATGAAGGTGCGGCCCACATAGCGGTTTTTCACAAACCCTTCGCGGTAGGGCTTGCCTATTTTTTGGGCCAACTGCATGGCAGACGGGCGGCTGGACTCCGGAATTGGGATCACCACGTCAATCTCGCTGGGCGGCATGGTGGAAATGAGCCGCTGCGCCAAGGTCTCCCCCATGTTGAGCCGCGCTTGGTAAACCGAAATGCCGTCCATCACCGAGTCGGGGCGCGCCAGGTAAACATACTCGAACATGCAAGGATGAAGCACGGGGTTGACCGCGCATTGCTGCGCATGCACTTGGCCTTGCAGGTCAATGAAGATGGCTTCGCCGGGCGCTACGTCGCGGGTTAACTGGTGCCCAGTGCCTTCCAGCGCGACGGACTCGCTGGCCACCATCACCTCATGGTGGCCGGCAATCGTGCTCTGCCCGAAACACAGGGGCCGAATACCGAAGGGATCTCGAAAGGCGAGCAAACCATAGCCCGCAATCAATGCCACCACCGCGTAGGAGCCCTTGATGCGTTGGTGGACTGCGCCTACGGCTTTGAATATTTCTGACGGCGACAGAGGCTTATCACGCGCCGCCACCGCCAGCTCATGGGCCAAGATGTTGATGAGCACCTCGGTATCGCTGTCGGTGTTGATGTGGCGGCGGTCTATGCCCACCAGTTCTTGTTTCAAGGCTGCTGCGTTGGTGAGGTTGCCGTTGTGCACCAGCACGATGCCAAAGGGCGCGTTCACATAAAACGGCTGCGCTTCCTCTTCGCTGTAGGCGTTGCCTGCCGTGGGATACCGCACCTGCCCGAGACCAACAGTGCCCGGCAGGCCGCGCATATTGCGGGTGCGGAACACGTCGCGCACCATGCCACGCGCTTTGTGCATGAAACACTTGGTGCCTTGCATGGTGACGATGCCAGCAGCGTCTTGGCCACGATGTTGCAGCAGCAACAAAGCGTCGTAGATCAACTGATTCACGGGTTCTTTGGAAATGACACCCACGATGCCGCACATAGATCCACCCTTCGATTCAATTCAAATTCTGTTCAACCTGGCTTGCCCGTCTTGAGCCCACGACGCAGGCAGCAGCGGCAACACAGCCGCGTGGGCCTGCGCCAGCCAGGGCCGCAGTTGCGACTGAGCCCAGACTTCAGAGCGCACCCACGGCGTCCAACTCACCACGGTGTAGAGCATGAGGGCGATCATCAGTCCACGCAAGCTACCAAAGAGCATGCCCAGCAACCGATCCACCACACTCAAAGGTGTAGCCCGCACCAACATGCGCACCAGCCGGGCCAACAGCGTCCACAGAATCAACACGCCGACAAAGGTCAACAAAAAAGTGGCCGATGAATTCAAACCGCTGCCCACCGTTCCAATCGGCACATGGGACGCCAACTCAGGGCTGAACCAATAGGCAGCGAAATACGCGACCACCCAACCGGCCAAGGACATCAACTCAAACACCAAACCACGCCACAAACCCACCAGGGCCGACACGGCGAGCAGAACAATTAAAAACCAATCGACCCAAGCCATGGTGGGCGTCACAGCGTCAGCACCACAGCGGACAAACCAGCGGCCTTGAGACGCTCCAACACCTTTTCGGCTTGTTCTTTGGATTCCAGCGGCCCCACACGAACCCGGGTGCGGTTGCCGGCCGAGGTATCGACCACCTGCGTGTAGGTTTTGAGGCCCAGTTTTTCAACCTTTTGGCGCACGTCCTTGACGGTATCGGCGTCGGCATAAGCACCCACCTGCACGACAAAACGGCCAGCTGTGGCGGCGGTTTTGGGTTGCCCATCAGCGGCAGCTTTGACTTCTTTGCCTTCCAGTACGGCTTTGGCCCGAGCGGCTTCAGCAGCAGATTTTTTCGCAGCCGCTTCAGCCGCCGCCTTCTGCGCCGCCGCTTCTTTGGCTTTTTCTAGTTTGTCTGCTTTCTCTTTGTCGGCTTTCTCTTTATCAGCCGCCACTTTGGCAGCCGCCGCAGCAGCAGTTTCGGCAGACTCCGGTTTAGGCGCTGCCACACCAGCAGGCACTGCAGGTTCAACCACCACCACTTGGGAGCGCGCCGCCGGCACAGACGGCGCAGGTGCTGGTGCGCTACTCACCGCAGGTGGAATACGCAGCGGTGGTGCGCCTTCGGCGCGAGGAATCTCGATGGGAATGTCAACAGGAATGGGCCGGGGCTGGGACTCAAACAGAATCGGAAAAGCCACAATGCCCATCAGCACCAACAAACTCGCCCCAATCAAACGCCGCCGTGCGCGTGTGCGGGCTTGATGGACGGAAGGTGCGTGGGTCGTATTCGTTGAACCGCGCGATGCTGACTCAGCAGGAGCACCGTCTTGGCGAGCACGCTTGAATATCGACAACAAACCCATGCGGTGAACTGATCCAGTTGAAATCCAAGGCAGCTACTGCACCCAGGGGATCAGTTCATGTGTTTGCCACCGAGTTTGGGTAAACCCTCTTGCAACACACCGCCCACGGTGTAGAACGATCCGAAGACGACGATTCTATCAGCGGGGTCTGCGCTCTTCACTGCGGTTTGCAATGCGGCCTGCGGGCTCTCGCAGCAGTCCATCACCACGGGCCCTGGCCCCTTCAAGTTCAAACCTTGGTAGAGGGCTTGCAAGTTGCGAGCGCTGGCCGCGCGCGCGGTGGGTAGATCGCAAAACACCCAGTGATCCACCAAAGGGGCCATGCGGGTGAGCAAGTTAGCCAGGTCTTTGTCTGCCATGGCACCAAAGACCGCATGGGTTCTGGGAAAGAAACCCATTTGATCCAAGTTTTGCGCCAAAGTCGCCACCGCATGCGGGTTGTGGGCCACGTCCAAAACCAAGGTGGGCTGGCCAGGAACAATTTGAAAACGCCCCGGCAAATCCACCAAGGCAAAACCAGCGCGCACGGCTTGGGCGGTGATGGGCAGTTGATCTTTCAGCGCTTCAAACGCTGCCAAGACGCCCGCTGCATTGAGCAATTGGTTGGCACCGCGCAGGGCCGGATAGGCCAAGCCGCTGTAGCGGCGCGTTCGCCCACCCCAGGCCCATTGCTGCTTGTCGCCGCTGCAGTTGAAGTCAACGCCCGAACGCCACAGGTCAGCACCGATTTTTTTTGCATAAGCCAACACGCTGTTTGGTGGCAGCGGATCACTCACGATCACGGGCTTGCCGGGTCGCATGATGTGAGCCTTTTCATGGCCGATGGATTCACGATCCGGCCCCAAAAACTCGGTGTGGTCGAGGTCTATGCTGGTGATGATGGCGCAGTCGGCATCCACCACATTCACCGCGTCCAAACGCCCCCCCAAGCCCACTTCCAAAATCACCAGATCCAGGGGCGCCTGCGACAACAAACGCGCGATGGCGAGTGTGGTGAACTCAAAGTAAGTGAGCGTGGTATCGCCACGTGCCGCTTCCACGGCTTCAAAGTGCGGCAGCAACTCACCGGCCGCCACCATCTGGCCATTGACGCGGCAACGCTCTTCAAAATGCACCAGGTGCGGTTTGGCGTAGAGGCCGACGCGGTAACCCGCTTGCAAGGCAATGGCCTCCAACATGGCACAAGTGGAACCCTTGCCATTGGTGCCTGCGACGGAAATCACCGGCACCTGAAACACCAAGTTCAAGCGTTTAGCAACCGACGCCACGCGCTCCAGCGTGAGGTCAATTTCTTTGGGGTGAAGCTGTTCGCAGCGAGTCAGCCAATCTTGCAGCGTGCTGGGCAAAGAGGAAGATGGATTCAAGCCACCGCATCCGCACTTTGCCGCGACAGCATGGCCACCAACTGAGCGATGTTTTTGCGCAGCTCGCGTCGATCCAAAATCATGTCAATCGCACCGGTTTGCAGCAAGAACTCGGCACGTTGGAAACCTTCCGGCAGCGTTTCACGCACGGTGTTTTCAATCACACGTGGCCCGGCAAAACCGATCAAGGCTTTGGGTTCGGCAATCACCACATCACCCAAGAACGCAAAACTGGCCGACACACCGCCCATCGTGGGGTCGGTGAGCACGCTGATGTAGGGCATCTTCGCTTTGGCTAGTCGCGTGAGCGCCGCATTGGTTTTGGCCATTTGCATCAGGCTGAGCAAACCTTCTTGCATGCGTGCACCACCAGTGGCTGTGAAGCTGATGAAGGGTGTTTTTTGTTCCACCGCCATTTCCACACCGCGCACAAAACGCTCACCCACCACCGAGCCCATGGAGCCGCCCATGAAGTCGAATTCAAAACAAGCAGCCACCACGGGAATGCTGTGCAGCGCACCGCCCATCACCACCAGTGCATCGGTTTCGCCGGTGTTCTCAAGCGCTTCTTTGAGGCGGTCGGGGTATTTTTTGCTGTCTTTGAAACGCAATGCGTCCACGGGCAGCACTTCTTGGCCGATCTCGAAGCGGCCTTCGGCGTCCAGGAAAGCGTCCAAACGTGCACGCGCACCGATGCGATGGTGATGGCTGCATTTGGGGCAGACGTTGACGTTTTTCTCTAGATCGCTGGTGTACAAAACGGTTTCACACGACGGGCACTTCACCCACAACCCCTCGGGCACCGTGCGGCGCTCGCTCGGGTCGGTTTGTTGCATCTTGGGGGGAAGCAGTTTTTCAAGCCAACTCATGGATTCCATCCTCTTTTGATCTTGATCGACATGTGATTCAAGCGTCCAGCGCGGTGCGAATGTCCGCAATAAAGCGGCCTGCCGCCAAGGCGACATTGTCGCGCGTTTGGTTTTCCAACAATTGCACCAGGGCCGAGCCGATGACCACCGCATCGGAAACTGCCGCCACCGCCTTGGCCGAGGCCGCATCACGGATTCCGAAGCCTACACCCACGGGCACCTGCACATGGGCTTTGATGCGCGGAACCATGGTTGCTACTGCCCCGACGTCCAGGTGCCCTGCTCCAGTCACGCCCTTGAGCGACACATAGTAAACGTACCCACTGGCAATACGCCCCACCTGCTGCATGCGTTTTTCTGTGGATGTGGGCGCGAGCAAAAAGATGGGGGCCATACCGTGCTGGCGCAAGGTGGCCGCGAATTCTTCGCACTCTTCGGGCGGATAGTCCACCACCAACACGCCGTCCACGCCCGCTGCTTTGGCATCCAGCACAAAACGCAAAGCGCCGTGGCGCTGGTCGTAGCGTTCCATCGGGTTGGCATAACCCATGAGCACCACGGGCGTGGCGGTGTTTTTCTGGCGGAATGCACGCACCATGTCCAGCACATCGGACAGTCCAATGTTTTTCAAGAGTGCGCGTTCGGCGGCTTTTTGAATCACGGGGCCGTCGGCCATGGGGTCGGAAAACGGCACGCCCAGCTCGATCACATCAGCACCAGCATCGGCCATGGCTTGCATGATGGCGGGGGTGGCGTCGGCAAACGGATCACCTGCTGTCACGTAAGGAATGAGTGCCTTGCGGCCCTGCGCTTGGAGGGTGGCGAACACGGTGTCGATGCGGTTCATCGCGGCCCCTTGACGGTTTGGCCTTTGCAGGAGGGGCGGCAGTAAAAATCTGCGCCCGACAAATCAGCCACCGTGCCGATGTCTTTGTCGCCACGGCCGGAGAGGTTGACCAAAATGTGCTGATCTGCACGCATGGTGGGGGCCAGTTTCATGGCATGGGCCACCGCGTGCGACGACTCCAGCGCGGGAATGATGCCTTCAGTGCGGCACAGGTGGTGGAAGGCCTTCAAGGCTTCGTCGTCGGTCACGCCCACGTACTCGGCACGACCGATGTCTTTGAGGTAAGCATGCTCAGGGCCAACGCCGGGATAGTCCAGTCCTGCTGAGACCGAATGTGTTTCCGTGACTTGACCGTTGCTGTCTTGCAGCAAATAGGTTCGGTTGCCATGCAACACGCCCGGCGATCCGCGTTGCAGCGACGCCGAGTGTTTGCCTGAATCCAAACCCAACCCAGCCGCTTCCACGCCGATCAACTTGGTGGCCTCATGTTCAATGTAGGGATAAAAAATGCCCATCGCGTTGCTGCCACCGCCCACGCAAGCAATCACGGCGTCGGGTTGGCGGCCGATCAAGGCGGGCATTTGCGTGAGGCACTCGTCGCCAATCACACGCTGAAAATCGCGCACCATCGCAGGGTAAGGGTGGGGCCCGGCCACGGTGCCAATGATGTAGAACGTGTTTTCTACATTGGTCACCCAATCGCGCAGCGCTTCGTTGAGTGCGTCTTTGAGGGTTTTGCTGCCGCTGTCCACAGGCACCACGGTGGCCCCGAGCAGCTTCATGCGGTACACATTGGGCGACTGGCGTTTCACGTCCTCGCTGCCCATATAGACCACACATTCCAAGCCATAACGTGCGCAGATGGTGGCGGTGGCCACACCATGCTGACCGGCACCGGTTTCGGCGATGACGCGGGGTTTGCCCATGCGGCGTGCCAGCATGGCCTGGCCTATGGTGTTGTTGACCTTGTGGGCACCGGTGTGGTTGAGGTCTTCACGTTTCAAATAAATTTGCGCGCCACCGAGTTCACGGCTCAAACGTGCAGCGTGGTAAATGGGGCTGGGGCGGCCCACGAACTGGGCCAATTCCATGCGAAATTCCGCCGCAAAAGCGGGGTCGGCTTGGGCCTGTGCGTAGGCTTCTTTGAGCTCGTCCAGCGCGTGGATCAAGGTTTCGGCGACAAAGGTGCCGCCATAGGGGCCGAAGTGGCCCTGAGCGTCGGGTTGTTGATAGTTCAACATAAAGACTTTCTTCAGAGGGGGTTGGAAGCAGCGGCTTGAGCCAGTTGCTCATCGGCTAACCGCACTGCTTCGCAAAACCGGCGTATGGCTATAGGGTCTTTGATGCCCTTGGAGACTTCGACGCCGGAGCTGACATCAACGGCCGAGGGCCGCACCTGAAGAATGCCGTCCGCCACATTTGCGGCATGCAACCCACCAGACAAAACGACTGGACGGGGGACGTTGCGTGGAATGACAGACCAATCGAACACCTTTCCGCCACCGCCATAACCCTCGACATGGGCGTCGAGCAGCAGGGCCTGGGCGTCTCTGAATTGAGCGGCGAAGTTTAACAAATCGAAACCTGGGGCCATGCGGGCAGCACGGACGTAAGGACGCTTGGCGGCTTGGCATTGGTCAGCGGTTTCGTCACCGTGAAACTGCAAGACCACTTGGGGGATGGCCTGCACCACACCTTGAACCAAGTCGGCATGGGCATTCACGAACAAGGCCACCGGGGTCACAAAAGGCGGTAAACGAGAGGCTAATTCAGCGGCCAACTCAATCGTCACGCAGCGGGCGCTCGCAGAATAAAAAACAAAGCCCACGGCGTCGGCACCGGCTTGCACTGCGGCGTCTAAGTCCTGAGCGCGGGTGATGCCGCAAATTTTGATTCGGGTTCGCTGTTGCATGGCGCGTGATGCGCCACAGGTGCAGCGCGGGTCGGTTCAAGGCAGCCAGTCCATGGCGGCTGTGGCGGTGGGGATGGCGTAAGCCGCATCGTACTGCGGCCCAACGAAGTAAAGACCATCAGGTGGGAATGTCGGGGCCGCCAGGGTGCGGTTCTTGGATTCCAACACAGTTTGCAACCAGTCCACAGATCGGGTCTGTGTTCCCACCGCCACCAAACAGCCCATGATGTTGCGCACCATGTGATGCAAGAAGGCGCTGGCCTCCAAGTCAAACCGCCAGTACGCTCCCCGGCGGGTGATCTCAATGCGGCGCATCTGTTTGATGGGCGAAGCGGCTTGGCATTCGGCCGAGCGGAAGGCACTGAAGTCGTGTTCACCAATCAAACACTGGGCCGCGCGACGCATGGGTTCTTCGCTCAGAGGCCGAAACACCCAACCGCACAAACCCGTCTCGATCGCGGGACGCACCACGGACTCTCGGAGCAAGAACACATATCGCCGCCCAATGGCGGAATTGCGCGCGTGAAAATCCGCATGCACCGGTTGACACCATTGCAAAGCAATGTCGTCAGGCAAATAACGGTTGGTGCCACGCAGCCAAGAAAAGGCGGGGCGATTGAGCGCGGTGTCGATGTGAACCACCTGGTTCAAGCCATGCACACCCGCGTCAGTCCGCCCAGCGCACCAGGTGCGAACCGGGTGGTCGGCGAACTGGGCGAGTGCGGCCTCCAGTTGGTCTTGAACCGTTTGCCCACCGGCCTGACTTTGCCAGCCCCGGTAGGCAGTGCCACGGTAGCTGACACCCAGTGCCAGCCTCTGCAGCGCCACGGTCGCTTCGCTCAAGCAGCTCGTGCGGTCTTAGGACAGCGCGTTAAGCATGCTTTGCGCCTTGGAGCGCAGCGAGCCTGTGCCTTTAGCCACGACTTCTTGCAGCAAGTCGCGGGCACCTTCCATGTCACCGATCTGACGGAACTCTTCCGCCAAGTCGAGTTTGCGCTCCAGCGGGTCACGGCCATCGTCGTCGGAACCCGTATCTACGGCGTCAAGGGCTGCGGCGCCACCTGCTTTGGCAGGTGCATCCAAGTCCAGCGAAATCGCACCGAGGTCGAAATCAAGCGGCGAAGGCGCGCTGTCGACCGCCTCAGCAACCGCAGGAGCAGCCTGTTTGGCAGGCGCAAAATCAAGATCCAAGGACGGAGGCGCTTGCACCGGTGAACCGGCGCCCAAAGCACCTGGCTGGGTGGTGATCACCGCAGCGCCGCTGGTGGCGGCCAAGTCCAACTCCAGATCCAAGTCCAGGCTTGGGGGCGCGGCAGAACCACGCGCTTCATTGAGCGACTCCACAGGCGGCAAAACCGACTGCGGCATGGTGCTCGCACCCAACGGCTCGGTCGGCCCATCGGCACCCGCGGCGGCGCTGGGGGCACCACCTGGACGGTACAAGGGATTGTCGGGGTCAATTTGCTGTCCCATCTCTTGGGCCTTGGCCCAGTCGTCACCCGTGCCTTGGGTGAGTGAGAACAACTGCGTGGCAAGCAACTCAAAGCCTTTGGTATCACGGCGTTTGGCGTAAACCTCGAGCAGTTTGGTGCGTATGGCCAGGCGGTCTGGGTTGCCACGCATGGCTTCTTTGAGAATTTCCTCGGCCTGTAGGTCACGCCCATAAGCCAGGTACACATCGGCTTCGGCCACGGGGTCTACGTCACCAATGGCGTCCAACTGGCTGAGTGAGTAGCTCATGGACGAGGACGCACCGCTGGCGTCCCGCGTATCAATGCGCTGACCGCCGCTGGTACCGAAGAATGAATCGGGTTGCAAGCGGCTTTCCAGGAAGGAGGTTTCGCCGCTGTCCTTTTTGGCACGTTTGCTGAAACGGTAGAGGCCAAAACCGGCCAACAGCGCGATCAAACCACCACCAATCGCCAAGCCCAGGGGGTTGCTGCCATCCAGAATGCCATCGACAAAACTCGGCTCAGAGGTAGCGGGTGCAGTTGGAGCAGCAGTGACCACAGGCGGTGCCGACGCAGGAACTACGGGGGCTGGTGCACTGGCTGCAACCACGGCCGACGCAGGTGCAGCCACAGCGGGCACCGGTGCTGGTGCCGAAGCTACGACGGGCGGCGCTGGCGGAACCACCACAGGAGCAGGGACGGGCACAGGCACAGTTGGTACCGCGACGGCCGGGGCAGAAGCCACCGCAGCCGGTGCCTTTGCCACGGTCGCAGCGGCTGGTGCAGGCGCTGGAGCCGGTACGGGTGCAGCGGCAGGTGCGGCCGAAGCTGCTTTTTGCAGCTTTTTCAGGTCTTCTACGTTTTTCGACAACTCGGCCACACGGGCTGCTGCGGCTGCTTTTTCTTTCTCTTTGCTGATCTTGGCTTCCTCAGAAGCGGCCTTGGCTGCGGGGCTGGCACCGCCTTTGCTCAAAGTCAGTTTGTCTGGCGAGGGCGCAGCAGCTTGTTTTTTATCTTCAACCGTGGCCTGAACCGCGCCCTTGGCCTGCCGCGAACTGGTCTCGGTTTTGGCTGCGGGAACGTTACCCGCCAGTCGCTGGCGGAAGGCATTGAAATCTGCGCTCTGCGCCTGAATGATTTGTTTGGCTTCGTCGTTGGACAAAGCTTTTGCAGCGTCGGTAGAAGGCACAGACAACACCACACCCGAACGCAGACGGTTCATGTTGTTGTTCAGGAAGGCATCTGGATTGCCTTTGTACAAAGACACCAACATTTGATCCAGCGACACGCCCGGGCGCAGGGTGCGACCAGCGATGCGCGACAAGGTATCGCCTGGCTTCACGGTGTACTGGTCAACCCCGGCAGCGGCAACAGGTGCATCCACGGGCATGGAGGCGGGGCGACTGGAGGCACGCGGTGCACGCGGCGCTGCGGCAGGCTCGCTGGGCGCAGAGGACACCGCCGGTGCAACCGGTGGAGCAGCGGGCGGTGCCGACGCGATGGAGGGTTCTGTCGTAACGGTGACGGGAGCGGGTGCCGCCGTTCGTGTTGAAGGTGGGTCAAACAGCAAGGTGTACTCGCGCACCAGACGCCCGGTAGACCAGTTCAACTCCAAAATCACGTCCACAAAGGGCTCTTGCACTGCGCGGTTGCTGGTGATGCGCAGGAAGGTGCGTCCATCGGGGCGGCGCTGCACTGCCACCTGGGTGGCTTGCAAGACTGAGTTGTAGTCCACCCCTGCGGCACGGTAGGCCTCGGGTGGAGCCACACGAACTTTGAGGTTGGAGGACTCCTCCGGCGTCAGGCTGGTGATTTCAATTTCAGCCTTGAGCGTCTCGCCCAGCCCGGACTGGACAGCAAGCCGCCCCAAGCTCAAAGCAGACGCGTTCAGCGCACAGAAGAGCATCGCGGCGGCCGCGATACCACGTAGGGCCAAGTGACCCGTGTTTGGTGTGTTTTGTTTCAAGGCGTCTCCCAACTGGAACTGGCGACCCTCAGATACACCCAGCAAAGACCGCAAAGCAAAACTTGCTTCATTCACCAACACCCCAAATGAGAGGGATGAACTGGCTGCGCACCCGCTTTTTGTACCTAAATGTCAGTCGAAATCACAATAACATCAAGCATATACGCTGACAAGCTAATGCAAAAGCTGACATTACTCAGGCAGGGAAGCAAGTCCCCGGGAAGCCACGAAGTCGTTGGGCTGGGGCAACACTAGTGCACCAAAGTCCCCACGACCCGTCCCGAATCAAGCCTGCAACAAGATACGCAGCATGCGGCGCAAAGGTTCAGCGGCTCCCCAGAGCAATTGGTCGCCAATGGTGAATGCGCCGAGGTATTGCGGCCCCATGGCCATTTTGCGAACACGTCCCACGGGGATGGTGAGTGTTCCCGTCACGGCCACGGGGGTCAGGTCACGAATCGTGGCTTCACGGGTATTGGGAACGAGTTTCACCCAGGCGTTGTCGGCGGCGATCATGGCTTCTACGTCGGCCAGCGGCACGTCTTTTTTGAGCTTGAACATCAACGCTTGGCTGTGGCAGCGCATGGCACCCACGCGCACACAGAAGCCATCCACCGGAACGGCAGGCGCAGAAAAACCAGGGCCTTGCCCCAGAATTTTATTGGTCTCGGCACCGCCCTTCCACTCTTCGCGTGAGGTGCCCCAACCAGGTTCACCATGCTGCTTGCCTTCCCCCAGGTC
>JBJTHI010000150.1:0-16573 GCA_046094425.1 Burkholderiales bacterium
GATGTTTCAGGCGCCGCGCGATGGGCCCATCATCAGCTGCACGGTGCAGCCCGCAGTGGTCGCTGGCAAACGCAGCGTTCCGCCGTGCGCACGCGCCACCAGGTCGGCCAGCATCAAACCCATTCCCGGGCTGCTTTGGTAGTCCTGTGTGTCGAGTGCGGCTTGCAGCCGCAACCGTTCAAGCTCGGCAATGCCCGGACCGTTGTCAGCCAAAACGACGCAGGGGCTGCCGCCTTCATCCTGTAGCGTGATGTGCAGCCGAGTGGCACCGTGGCGCAAGGCGTTGTCCAGCAGATTGGCCAACGCGGCCGCCAGCAGGTCTGGGTCGGCATCAAGGTGCGACCCGGGTTGCACGGTGACGGTCAAGCCGTCCACCTGCAACTGCGCGACCAGTTCGGGCAGGTCGATCGGCTGCCGCTGCACTTCGGAGCCGCTTCTAAAAAGGGTCAGCAGTGCAGCCACCACACGTCGCAGGCGATCTGCGGCCTGGCGGGCCAGTCCGAGCATGGCTTGCACTTGATCAGTAGGCGCACGCTGCGCTGCGGCCAGCTGTGCCACCATGCCGGCCAATGGCGTGCGCAGAGCGTGCGCCGCATGGGCGGTGAAGGCGTGCTCGTTGGCCATGCGGCGCGCCAGGCGCGAGCCAAGCTCGGTGATGGCCTGGTGCATGGGTTGCAGCTCCTGGCGCTGGGTCTGCGGCAGCATCGCGTGCGGCTGCAGGGGGTCGAAGCCGCCCACCGCCTGCGAGAGTTCCACGATGGGCTGCAGCTCCCGGCGCGTGCGCAAGCTCAACCACCACGCACACAACAAACTCACCACCAGCGCCGAACCCGCCGTGTACAGGCTCACTTCGAGCAGCGCTTGCGCTCGTTCGCTGCTGCGCTGTGCCACCATCAAGACCAGCCCTGGTTGGCCGACTTCAGGCCCGAGTTCGTCGACATGCACACGCCAGTCGCCACCCGCGCTGGCAAAGCCGCGTGTGCCAGCCGCGACCAGCGCGTGCACGGGCGCTTGGTGCGAACGCAGCAACACCTGCTGGTTGGCATCGACAATCTGCCACACGAGGTTTTCTTTGTGCGGCGGCGCGGGCATCGTGCCACCGCTTTGCAGGGGCAGTTGCAGCGCCTGCACGCTGAGCAGCCCTTGCAGGACTTGCGCACTCTCGAGCAGCGTGTCGTCCAACATTTCGTTCATTTCGTGGCGCATCACCAGCCCGACCACGGCCGCCACACCCACGCTCCAGGCCAGCGACACCACGACCAGCGCCTGAGACAGACGCCGTCGAATGGATGGCAATGGCTTCATGCCACCCATCTGTAACCCATGCCGCGCATGGTCTCAATGGCCCCATGGCCCAGCTTCTTGCGCAGGCTGGACACATGCACCTCCAGTGCATTGCTGCTGACTTGGGTGTCCAGACCGAGCACGAGTCCGTCGAGATCAGACTTGGCCACCAGGCGCCCCGCGCGCAAGGCCAGCGCCTCGGTCAGGGCCCATTCTCGTGAGGTCAACTCCACGCGCACCCCGTCGCGCAAGACGCAGCGGGCAGCCAGGTCAATTTGCAGCGGCCCGAAGACGAGCTGGTCACCGGCTTGTCCGCCAGCGCGGCGGCACACCGCGCGGATGCGCGCACTCAACTCCTCGGGATCGAAGGGCTTGACCAGGTAGTCGTCGGCGCCGCTGTCCAGGCCCTGGATGCGGTCGCTGAGCAGGTCGCGTGCGGTCAGCAAAATCACCGGAGTTTTGTCGCCACTGCGGCGTCTGGCACGCACCCAGTCCAGTCCCGAGCCATCGGGCAGCTGCCAATCCACCAGCAGCACATCGAAGGCTTCGCCACGCAACACGGCGGCCTGCGCCACGCGCTGGCACCAGTCCACCACATGCCCTTCGGCAAGCAGATAGGCCCGTAAGCCCGAGCCCAGGATGGGGTCGTCTTCCAGCAGCAAAAGTCGCATCATACCTCGTCAATGATTGGGCCACGGAGCACAGCCAACGCTGCCCCCGCGGCAACTACTTGAACACTTTTACACCCGAGATCATGGCCGCGACGAGGTTGCTTCGTTCCAGCCTCCCCAGCAGCAAGGCCGAAGCCGCATGCACGGCCGCGCCGGTGATGAGCACGTTGGCCAGTACTTCATGCACTTCCTGTAGCCATTCAACGCCCCAGAACCGATCGGTGGTCTGGAGCCAGCCGGTGAACCCCAGCAACAACACCAGCAGCATCAGTGTCAGCATCATCAGCGCACCGAATGGGCTATGGCCGACGTGGCGCGGCAGGCGCCCCGACCGCAGGCCCGACCGCAGCTCGGCCCAATGCATGCGCAGCCGCGTCGGCGTTGGAAAGAAGTCGGCAAAACGTGCGTAGCGGCTGCCTACAAAACCCCACACCAAACGGGCAACCACGAGGGCTGATGCGGTGTAGCCCAGCCACTGGTGCAACCACTCGCCCTCTTCAACGACGCTGTAGTTGAGCAGAACACAGGCGACCAGCGACCAGTGAAAGACCCGCACAAAGAGGTCCCACACCGGTTGCCGCGTCGTGCCTTCAAGAGCGGCCGGACTGCCCATCACTTGCTCTCAAGCACGGCTGCGGTAGCAGGGTCGAAGTAGATCTCCACCTTCTTGCCAGCTTTGTCGTGACCATAAATCTCGTAGCACTGGCCTTTGCTGACTTTGAAGGTCTTGATCTGGTAGCCCTGGGCTTCGATGCGTGCTTTGAAGTCGGCTTCCTTCATCCACTGGTCCTTTGGGACGCTGCAGGTGGGGCCCGCGGTAGCCGCACTGGCGGCGGCGAGTAAGAAGGCGGCGGCGGTAACAGTCTTGATCATCTTGAGTTCCTTCGTTGGGTTGTGGCCGGGCCGAGTGGGCCGGTAGCTGTATTTGCGAGCCTCCACCTGAAGCCAACCTAAAGCTGCGGCAAATTCGGTTCTGTTGACGGGCGGCTTTGGATTGCATGTTCAACCGGGTCCACCGTTTGCAGGTCCAAATGCAAGGCGCGTGGGCTTTGGGCCATGTCGCATTCAGTCGATACGAACCCCAGCTCGTGGGCCAAGGTCAGCATGCGCTGGTTCTCTGGCAGCACCGAGGCCAACAAACGTTGAGTGCCTTGATCGCGCAAGGTGCGAATCAGCTTGTGCATCAACAACCGGCCCAAACCCAAACCCTTGAGGTCGGAGCGGATGATGATGCCGAACTCCGCCGTGGCATTGTCGGGGTCGGCCACCGCCCTGACCACACCCAAGGTTTCTTCTTCACCGCTGGAACTCTTTGCCACCGCCAAGATGGCGGTTTCGCGTTCATAGTCGATTTGGGTCAGTCGGGCCAGTTCGCTGTGTTCGATCGTGCGCCGGCTGTAGAAGATGCGCATGCGCAGGTCTTCGGGATCCAATCGTTTCAGAAACGCCAGGTGTTGTGTTTCGTCTTCCGGACGAATGGGACGCAGCAGGACTTGACGTCCTTGCCAAGCAACGGTTTCGATGAGTTGCGCGGGATAAGGTCGGATCGCAAAACGGCTGGCGCCTGCTGGGGCCGTGGCGCTGACACGGATGCGGGCATCGAGGGCAATCGCCCCTTCATGGTTGAGCACCAGGGGGTTGATATCGAGCTCGGCCAGTTCGGGCACATCGGCCAGCAATTGGGAGACTGCCACCAGCACGGCCCACAAAGCCGGCTCGTCGGTTGCGGGGGTGTCACGAAAGCCTTGCAGCAGCTTGGCCACGCGGGTGCGCTGCACCAAAGCGCGGGCCAGCGAGGTGTTCAGCGGCGGCAGGGCCACGGCGCGGTCGGCCACCACCTCGACCGAGGTGCCCCCTTGTCCAAAAAGTACCACCGGGCCAAAGACGCTGTCGATGCTGGCACCGACGATCAATTCACGCGCATGCGTTCGCCGCACCATGGCCTGCACGGTAAAACCGTCGACACGGGCCTGAGGCCGAATGTGGTGGACACGCGCCAGCATGGCCTGCGCCGCCGCCTCCACTGCGGCCGCATCCTCCAAGTTCAGCGTCACACCGCCGACATCAGATTTGTGCGAGATGTCGGCCGACAAAATTTTCAGGGCCACGGGGAAGCCCATGGCTTGGGCTGCCTCAGCAGCCTCTTTGGGAAACGGGCCGACACAACGTGTCAACACCACGGGAATGCCGTAGGCGCTGAGCACGGCCTTGGCTTGCGCCTCGCTCAACATCTCGCCGCCTTTGGACAATACGTCCCGCACCAAGGCTTGCACCGCTGCGATGTCGGGTGCCGGCTCCTGGCTGGCAGGCAGGGCAGCGATGGCCGGTGCCTCCATCAACTGGGCCTGGTTGCGTCGATAGGTGACGAGCATGGAGAAGGCGCGCACCGCTTCTTCGGGGGTCGCGTAGCCTGCAATGCCTGCTTCTTGGAAGATTTGACGCGCCTGCTTCACGGCCGCTTCGCCCAGCCAGCAAGCCATCCAGCGCGGCGGTGTCTGCACAGCCAAGGGCAGCAATGCGCGGGCAATCTCGGCACTGGGCACCATGGCGGTGGGTGCATGCAGGAACAGCAGGGCACCGGCGCTGGGGTCGTCATTCAAGGCCTGCAAAGCGTCGACGTACCGCTGCACCGGTGCGTCGCCAATGATGTCCACCGGGTTGCCGTGCGACCAGTTGTCCGGCAGCACTTCATTGAGGCGTTGCAAGGTGGCGGGGCTGAGTTCAGCCAGCTTCACACCCGCGTGGGAGGCGGCATCTGCTGCCATCACCCCCGCCCCACCGCCATTGGTCAAAATGGTCAACTGATCGCAGCCATTGGTGCGAAAGCGCGTCAAGGTCTCGGCCGCCAAAAACAGCTGCTGCAAGGTGTTGACACGCAACATGCCGGAGCGCGCAATCGCCGCCTCATAAACCAAATCAGAGCCCGCCAGCGCGCCGGTGTGCGAGGCCGCCGCCCGTTGCCCTTGTGTTGAACGCCCCGCTTTGACCACGATCACCGGTTTGTTGCGCGCGGCAGCACGTGCCGCCGACATGAATTTGCGCGGTGCTTCAACCGACTCGATGTAGAGCAAGATGGCGCGGGTTTTGGGGTCACTGGCCAGGTAGTCGAGCATGTCGCCGAAGTCCACATCGGCATGTTCACCCAGTGATACAAAGTGCGAGAAGCCGATGGCGCGCGCCTGCGCCCAGTCGAGCATGGCGGTGACCAGCGCGCCCGATTGTGAAACGAAGGCCAACTCGCCGGGGATGGCGTCGGTATGCGCGAAGCTCGCGTTCAGCCCCAGGTGCGGCACGAGCAAACCAATGCAGTTGGGCCCCAGGATGCGCAACAGCGTGGGGCGGGCCGCCGCCAGCATGGCGGCTTTCTGCGCGGCATCCAACCCGGCGGTGAGCACCACTGCAGCGCGGGTACCGAGGGCACCCAACTGGCCAATCAAGTCCGCCACTGTCGCCGGTGGCGTGCAAATGACGGCCAGTTCGGGAACCTTGGGCAAGTCGGCGGCACGCGCATACACCGGCTGCCCCTGGAACTCGGTGTACTTGGGGTTGACGGCGTAGAGGGGCCCCTTGAAGCCACCGCTTTGCAGGTTGCCCCACACCTTGGCCCCCAAACTGCCGGCACGTTGTGACGCGCCGAAAACCGCCACCGAGGCGGGATCAAACAGGTGGTCGAGGTCGTTGGGCATCGAGTGCCGTTCGAGGCTGCACCCAGCGACCGAGAACCGTGCCCGCTGCCCACGATAGAAGACTTGCTTGCGACAGCCTTGTTTTAGATCAAACACCAGACGCAGCATCGGTTTACCGTTGCGCAGAGTCTTCTTGCCGGCAAGCGCACTGCGGGTGGTTGACATGAGGCCCATGCCCACTTCTGACTTTTTCTACGCCGAAGGCAAACACCATGGAGTTCAAGGATTACTACAAAACACTGGGAGTTGAGCGCTCGGCCAGCGAGGAGGACATCAAGAAGGCATTTCGACGCCTGGCCCGCAAATTCCACCCGGACCTCAACAAAGCACCCGACGCTGCGGTGCGCATGCAAGAGCTCAACGAGGCCTATGAAGTGCTGCGCGACAAGGAAAAGCGTGCCGCCTACGACGATGTGGGGCAACGCGCGCAAGGCGGGCAACCCTTTCAGCCGCCGCCCGGTTGGGACAGTGGTTATGAGTTCAGCGGCGGGCCCAGCACGTTCGGCGATGGCGACCACAGCGCCTTCTTCGAAGCGCTCTTTGGTGCGGCGCGGCGTGACGCAGCGCGCGGCCGAGCCGGACACGGCCCCGGCACCACGCATGCCATGCGTGGCCAAGACCACCACGCCAAAATCACCGTGCCACTGGAAGACGCTTTTCACGGTGCCACGCGCACGATCAGCATGCACAGCCCAGCGATGGACGCGGCGGGCAACATTGCACTGCACGAACGCAGCTTGCAGGTGGCCATTCCCAAGGGCATTCGAGCCGGACAACAAATTCGGTTGAGTGGGCAAGGCTCACCGGGGTTGGGCGATGGGCCCCGGGGTGACCTGTACCTGGAGGTGGAGTTCGAACCCCACCCACGTTGGCGGGTGGATGGACGAGACCTGTACATCACCTTGCCCGTGACGCCCTGGGAAGCCGCCCTCGGTGCGGCCATCAAGGTGCCCACCCCCGATGGCACGGTGGAAATGACGGTGCCCAGTGGCTCACAAACGGGCCGCAAGCTGCGCCTGCGGGGGCGCGGCATTCCCGGAAACCCGGCAGGCGACTTTTATGTGGTGCTAGAGCTCGTGCTGCCACCCGCCAACAGTGAGGCCGCCCGCGCCTTGTACTGCCAAATGGCCCATGACCTGGCGTTCGACCCACGCAACGATCAAGGAGTTGCCGCATGAATACAAGCACTGTGGTCGTTGGTGTGTGCTTGACCGACGACCAGGCCCTGGACGTCGAATCGTTTGCACTGGCTTGCGGCACCGACATTCATTTCGTTCGGCAACTGGTGGACGAAGGGCTAGTCCAACCCATGGCACTGCAATCCGAATGGCGTTTCGCTGGCGAAGAGATCGCACGCGTGCGCCGCATCCGCCGCCTGCAACGTGACTTTGAAGCCAACTTACAAAGCGTGGCCGTGATGTTGGATTTGATGCAGGAGAACGAGCGGCTGCGCGGCTTGTTGCAGCGCGCAGGTTTGGCGTTCGATTAGGGCCTGTTCCACTCAAAAGCCCCCCCGGGAAGGAAGCCGTCTCATGAATACATTGACCAAACTCGCCCTGGGCTTGATGGGCCAGCTCAAGCCACAAGCTGCGTCCGATGCGCCGGCCCAGGTGTTGCCCCCTGCGCGGCACAGCGGCGGCATGGGTTTGATGGAGGCACTGCAACGTCGGGCGTCTGCGCGCGAGTTTGACGCGGCCGCGCTGGAGGCACCCTTGCTGTCCGATCTGCTGTGGTCAGCGGCCGGCATCAACCGGCCCGAACTCGGCGGCCGCACCGCGCCCAGCGCGATGAACTCGCAAGAGGTTCAGCTTTACGTGGCCATGCCACAAGGTTTGATGGCGTATGACCCGACCGCGCACGCCTTGAAACTGACCGTGGCCAGCGATGTGCGCCGCGTCACCGGCTACCAGGATTTTGTGGACACCGCGCCAGTAGATCTGATTTACGTCGCCCAACATGAGCGCATGAAGCTGGTCCCGGCGGCCCAGCGTGAACGTTACGCCTACGCTGCGGCGGGCGCGATGGCGCAGAACGTGTATTTGTTCTGCGCCGCGAATGGCTTGGCCACCGTGATCCGTGCTTGGTTTGACCACCACGCTTTGTCGAGCGCCATGGGCTTGCAGGAAGATCAACAACTCCTGCTGTGCCAGACTGTGGGTTGGCCTCGTGCATTGATCAAACCATGATCACTGCGCCCGTTGGTTTGAATCGCTGGCGAAAGATCTGCATCGGGCTGTGGGCATGCTGGTTCTTCATCGCCTCGGCAAGCGCTGAGGATGGAACAGCGGTCGGGTGGCGTGAGCGTTTTGCGCAAGAGGTCGATCGCCGACTGGAGGTGCCGCCATTGGCGCAGCAACAGTACATGGATTTGCTCGACGCGGCTTTGGCCGACGCGGGGCTGTTGGACTTACCGCCGCAGGCCCTGTTACTGGTTGATCGAAGTGTGCAGGTGCAAGCAGCGTTCCTGCTGCTGCGCACTGCACAGTCGGCTTGGGTTTGGCTGGGCGCAGTGCCCGTGTCCACCGGACGCGTCGGTTCCTTTGACCACTTTGTGACCCCGCTGGGTGTGTTCGCCCATACCCTGGACAACCCCGACTTTCGGGCCGAAGGCAGCTACAACGAACACCACATTCGCGGTTATGGTGTGCGTGGCATGCGGGTCTTCGATTTCGGCTGGGCCTTGGCCGAACGGGGTTGGGGTCCCGGGGGAAGCAGCCTCATGCGTTTGCAAATGCACGCCACCGACCCGAAGCTGCTGGAGCCACGGCTCGGTCGGGCCGAATCCAAAGGATGTATCCGGATTCCCGCCACCTTCAATGTCTTCATGGATCGTCATGGCGTGTTAGACGCCGACTATGAACAAGCCCTGGCCAGCGGTCGCTCAATGTGGGTGCTGCGCGCCGATCGGCAGCCGCTTCCTTGGCCAGGTCGCTACTTGGTCATCGTCGATTCCAACACCCTTGTTCGGCCCGATTGGTCGCCCCTTCCGGGGGCCAAGCCGCCGGTGGCGCGCGACCTCGCCGGTACGGGGCCGGGGCCGAAAGTAGATATGGCGGCGTCGGTCTGCTGACGCACAGCTTCCCGTGGCCACAACAGAAAAAAATTCACCCCACGTTCGCCCCACGTCGTCCACAGGGGTGGGGGCCTTCGGCCGCTTCTTGCACAAACGCCGCCGGCACCAACATTTCAATCGACACCCCCTGCTGGACCTTCTCGCCGGGCGTGGAAACCCAACGATCGGGGTTCACGATGGTGCCGAAACGCTGCTGCGCATCGCCGGTGAAGAGCCCGCAGCCGCCATCGCGCAGCTCAAGTCGCATGCCGACGGATTGAGCCCAAAGGAGGCCGCAGCGCGACTGGCTCGGCATGGGCCCAACATCGTCGGCCATGAGGTGCCCTTGCCGGTCTGGTTGCATCTCTGGCATTGCTACACCGACCCCTTCAACCTCTTGCTGAGGGTGCTGGCCACCGTCTCCTTCCTGACGGCCGACGTCAAAGCGACCGTGGTGATTGGGGTGATGGTGCTGCTCAGCACCGTGATTCGATTCATCCAAGAACACCGCTCGAACCGAGCCGCCGAGGCGCTCAAGGCTCTGGTGAGCAACACCGTCACGGTGCAACGCCAGGGCCGCCAAGAAATCCCCCTTCGCAAGCTGGTGCCGGGGGATCTGGTCATGCTGTCTGCGGGCGACATGGTGCCGGCGGACTGCCGCGTGCTGGCGGCCACCGACCTCTTCGTCGCCCAGGCCGCGCTGACCGGTGAATCCATGCCGGTGGAGAAGTTTGCGCACCGCTGCGGGCAGGACGGTGCAGCGGGCACATCGCCGCTTGAGCAAAACAACCTCGTCTGCATGGGCAGCAATGTGGTGTCTGGTTCCGCCACCGTTTTGGTGGTGCACACCGGCGACAGCAGCTACTTTGGTGCCCTTGCGGCGAAGGCGACACAGACAGACGCCGCACCCAATGCGTTTCAAGCCGGCATCAACAGCGTGAGCTGGCTGCTGATCCGTTTTGCGGCGGTGATGGTGCCGATTGTTCTGTTGATCAACGGCTTCACCAAGGGCAACTGGCTCGAGGCGTTCTTGTTTGCCCTGGCTGTCGCGGTGGGCCTGACACCGGAAATGCTGCCGATGATCGTGACCTCGACGCTAGCCAAAGGCGCGGTGCTGCTGTCGCGAAAGAAGGTGATCGTCAAGCGGCTGGACGCGATCCAGAACCTCGGTGCCATGGACATTCTGTGCACCGACAAGACCGGCACGCTGACCCAAGACAAGATTGCACTGGAACGGCACATCAATGCCTTTGGAAAGCCGTCAGACAGCGTACTGAACTTTGCTTTCTTAAACAGCCACTACCAGACCGGCCTGAAAAACCTGCTCGACCGCGCCATCTTGGAACATGTTGAGGTGGCCACCGAATTGCAGCTGGCGCAGCGCTACCGCAAGGTGGACGAAATCCCTTTCGATTTTCAGCGCCGCCGCATGTCGGTGATCGTGTCCGAGCGTGATGAACAACATCAATTGATTTGCAAAGGTGCGCTCGAAGAGGTGCTGGCCATTTGCACCTCGGTGCGCCGCGAGGATGAACAAGGCGTGCAAGAGCAGCCACTCAACCAGGACGTCCTGGCGCAGATTCAGCACCTCGCCCGTGACCTCAACCAATCGGGGCTGCGCATGGTCGCCGTCGCGATGAAAGACCTCCCTGCCGAGCAGCAGATTTACAGCGTCGCCGACGAGGCAACACTGGTGCTGGTGGGTTTCATCGCCTTTCTTGACCCACCCAAGGAATCCGCCGCACCGGCGCTGCGGGCGCTGGCCGCACACGGCGTGGGCATCAAGGTGCTCTCTGGTGACAGCGAACTCGTAACCGCCCATGTTTGTGGGCAAGTCGGACTGGCAACCGGCCCGGTGTTGCTCGGCACCCAGGTGGAGAGCATGAACGATGCCGAGTTGACCCAGGCCGTCATGGCCCACCAACTGTTTGCCAAGCTGGCCCCGCTGCACAAAGAACGCATCGTGCTTGCGTTGCGGCGCCAGGGCCATGTGGTGGGCTTCATGGGCGATGGCATCAATGATGCGCCGGCGCTGCGCGCTGCCGACATTGGCATCTCGGTGGATTCGGCCGTGGACATCGCCAAAGAAGCGGCCGATGTCATCCTGCTGGAAAAAAGTCTGCTGGTGCTGGACGAAGGCGTGATCGAAGGCCGCGCCACTTTTTGCAACATGCTGAAGTACATCCGCATGACGGCCAGCTCCAACTTCGGCAATGTGTTGTCGGTCCTGGTGGCCAGCGCCTTCTTGCCGTTTCTGCCCATGCTGCCGCTGCAATTGCTGGTGCAGAACCTGCTGTATGACATTTCGCAAATTGGCATCCCATTTGACAACGTCGATGCTGAACTTGTGAGTCAGCCCCTGCAATGGCGGCCGGCCAACATCGGCCGCTTCATGGTCTTCTTCGGTCCGGTCAGCTCGGTGTTTGACCTCACCACGTTCGCCGTCATGTGGTGGGTGTTCGGCGCCAACACCTTGGCCCAGCAAAGTTTGTTTCAGTCGGGTTGGTTTGTTGAGGCCTTGCTCACCCAAACGCTGATCGTGCACATGATTCGCACGCCCAAGCTGCCATGGCTGCAAAGCCGCGCCTCGGTTTGGTTGACGATGATGACTTCAGCCGTGATGGTGTTGGGCGTTTGGTTGCCCATGGGCCCACTGGCGGACGACTTCAAGCTGCAGAAATTGCCACTGGCTTTCTTCCCATGGATGGGCGGCATCGTGCTGGCTTACATGGTGCTGACCACGCTGATGAAGCGGTTCTACATTCGACGTTTTGGTTGGCAGTAGAAAAAGCGGCGCAAGGCGAGGCGGCCCAACTGGCCTGGCAAGCCCCGTTCCGGCGTGACGATCCCGAGTCGACTTGCGCCAGGTCAAGTGCCGCCCACGCGATGGGCCATAGTCTGCACCGTGTGTTGATTCGGCCCTTTGAAGTATCAACTTCCGTTCAGGTGAACCCTTGGACTGAGCTCATGACTAAATGCCTTGTCGAAACCCAGGTTTCTCGCGCGACCCTTCGACAAGCTCAGGGCGAACGGTTAAAGCTTCATCGGGCTGCATCAATAGGTTGGCGGCCAGGTCGCCATTGCGAAAGGAGATCATCATGACAGCACTGCGTTCACTCCTGGTTCACCTTGACGCGTCCGAGCGATCGTTGGCTCGTTTGCGTTTGGCACATGCTTTGTCCAATGCGCCTGCTGCCGCAGGGGCCCACGTGGCGGCGCTGTACAGCGTGGTGCCCCTGGCTTTGCAGCATGCGTATGGTTCGATGGGCGAGGCGGCGAGTGCGTTTGCGCTGCTGAGCGATCTGGACGCCCAGCGCCGCGACAGCATGCGACGTTTGTTCGAGCGCGAGCGTGGCGATGGGGACTCGGCCCTGACCTGGGCCGATTTGGGCAACGAGGCACTCATACCGGGCTTTGTCGCGCAGGCGCTGTGTGCCGATGCGCTGGTGCTGGGGCAAACCAACCCGGAAGACGCCGAGACCGGTGTGCCGTCCGACTTTGTGGCCTCGGTGCTGCTGGCCAGCGGCAAACCCGCCCTGGTGGTGCCTTATGCAGGCGACCACAGCACCGTGGGCGACAACGTCTTGATTGCCTGGAAGCCGAGCCGCGAGTCAGCCCGCGCAGTGAGCACCGCCTTGCCGCTGCTGCAGCATGCGCGCCAAGTGCATCTGGCGCTTTCCACAGGCAGCAGCACCGAGGTCACCGGCTTGCCGGGGCGCCTCGACATCGTCGGCTGGTTGCGCGCCCATGGCATTGAGCCGCAGGTGATGCGCCACGCCGTGGCGGATGAATCACCTGGTGAAAGTTTGCTTTCCACCGCCTGTGATCTGGACGCCGACCTGTTGGTGATGGGTTGTTATGGTCATGGTCGGACCCGCGAATGGGTCCTGGGCGGGGCCACTCGAACCCTGTTAACCACCATGACACTGCCCGTGTGGATGGCGCATTGAACATGGCGAAACCCCTCTCCACCACCGCAGTTCCCCACAGCACGACGCGGTCGGCCAAGACAGCGAGGACAGCCGCAGCCATCGGCACCCGCGAACGCGGCCAGAGTGTTTGGCTCGGTCAAGCAGCGGCCCCGGTGAACCTGCCCACCGCCGCCAACGGTTTTGAAGCCTACCGCGACGTGGATCGCACCTTGTTGGCGACCTTGGCGCAGTTCACCGGTGGTTTGTCACCCGCCACCTTGACCGGCGCCTTGGCCGATTGGTGGGTGCATCTGGCCGCTTCGCCCTCCAAACAGCTGGCCTTGGCCCACTTGGCTTGGGCCGGTGCGGCACAACTGGCCGTCTGGCCAAGCCTCAACGCATCGCCCCGGGCCGCAGATGCAGTCGAAGCCCTGCCCCAAGACAAACGTTTTCTTGACCCGGCCTGGCAGGCTTGGCCTTTCAGCGCCTACGCCCGCTCTTTTTTGCTTACCCAACAGTGGTGGCAACAGGCCACCAGCGGCGTGCCCGGCACCACACACCACCACGAAGCCATGGTGGCCTTCGGTGCCCGCCAGGCGCTGGACATGCTGGCGCCATCAAATTTCGTGAGCACCAACCCTGTGGTGTTGCAGCGCACCGTGGCAGAAGGCGGTGCCAACTTGCTGCGCGGCGCACGCCATGCCATCGAAGACGCGTGGCGCGAGGCGCAGCAACTGCCGCCAGCCGACAGTGAGCGCTTTGGCGTCGGCAAAACCTTAGCCACCACGCCGGGCCAAGTGATTCTGCGCAACCGCCTGATGGAGCTGATTCAATACAGTCCGACCACGCCCACCACCCAGAAGGAGCCCGTGCTCTTGGTGCCCGCGTGGATCATGAAGTACTACATCCTCGACCTCTCGCCGCACAACTCCTTGGTCAAAGCCCTGGTGGACCAGGGCTTCACCGTGTTTGCCATTTCATGGAAAAACCCAACGGCCGAAGACCGCGATCTGGGGCTTGACGACTACTTTCACCTAGGGATTGAGGCGGCGCTCGACGCCATCGGCCAAGTGCAGCCCAAAACCCCGGTGCATGCGGCCGGTTATTGTCTGGGCGGCACCCTGTTGGCGATGGCGGCGGCCGCATTGGCATTACAGCGACCCGCGCCCTTCAAAACGCTGACCCTGCTGGCCGCACAGACCGACTTCACCGACCCCGGCGAGCTGTCCCTCTTCATCGACGAAGGCCAGGTCCACATGCTGGACAACCTGATGTGGCGCCAGGGCTTCTTGCAATCCAGCCAAATGAAAAGTGCCTTCCAGTTGATGCGCTCGCAAGACCTGGTCTGGTCCCGCCGCATCATCAACCACTTGCTCGGCGAGCGCCGCCCCATCACCGACTTGATGGCCTGGAACGCCGATGGCACCCGTTTGCCCTACCGCATGCACAGCGAGTACCTGCACCATTTGTTCTTAGAGAATGCCCTGGCCCAAGGCCAGGCGCGCCTGGCAGGGCGCAGCATCAACCTGCGTGACATCCACACCCCCATCTTCAATTTAGGAACGGTGCAAGACCATGTGGCACCCTGGCGTTCGGTGTTCAAACTGCATGGGTTGACGGACGCCGAACAAACCTTTGTGCTCACCGCCGGTGGGCACAACGTGGGCATCGTCAACCCACCGAATCAAGTGCCCACCAGCTACCGATTGCGGCGTAAGCTTCCCTGTGAACACCCGCTCACGCCCGACGAATGGCTGGCTGCTACATCCATGCACAACGGCTCGTGGTGGACTGCCTGGTTCCACTGGTTGGCCTCGCGTTCAAGCGGGCGTGGCCGACCTCCGGCCATTGGTGGCGCGCTCGGCAAGCGCAAGCTACTTGGCGCTGCGCCCGGCCGCTATGTCCACGAACGCTGAGCCGTCAGTCGCATTCGTCAGCGTGTTGTCGCCGATGACGATGCGGTGTTGTGCTGCGCTTGTTTCACGCCATCAATCCAGCGCTGCGTCAGCGCCAACCATTCGGCTTGCGCACGGCCAATTTGCGCCAGCGGTGATGTGTCGCCTTCGTTAGATGGGGTTGGGGCTTCGACGACCTCGCTGGGAACCATACGCCGCCATAACTTGGGCAACTCGGCGTTGACCTGATCGATGGTTTGCGCTTCGGTTTGCGCCAAACGGGTGTAGGCCTCGCTGACCAGCGCTGAATACTCGCTGCACTGGCGCTGCAGCAAACCCATGGGCAAAGACATCAGGTGGTTCAGGTCTTGCGCCTGCAAGGCTTCGCGGTGCGCGTCACGCAACGCTTCCAGGCAATTGACCACGGCCTGGCTGTTGATGGCTTGCCACTGCGCCATCCACGAAACCAGGTTCTGCTGCGCAGCCAAGGAGCTTGAAACCATTTCACGGGCAATGCCGACGTTGCCAGAGGCGGCGCTGCTGGATTCGCCCGATGCGGGCATGTTGTCCGTGGGTGTTATCGAAGAACGGGAGGACGGTGCTTTTGGATTGCGTGCCATGGCGAATCTCCTGAAGTTGTGACGATGGCGGGAGGCCCACTCTAGAACCTCACCACCTCGATTCCTTGATCTGGAGCAACAAACAGCCACGACGGAGCGATGGAGTCCACAACACGGTATCGGTCCATCCCGGCAGGGTGTGCTCTCTTTTGGGACAATCTCCCCCATGAGATCAACCAACCTGCAAGAAACCGTGGCCCAAATGGGCCGTGCCGCCCGTGCTGCCAGCCGCCACATGGCGGCGGCTTCTACCGCGTCCAAGAACCAAGCTCTGCTGGCTTTGGCCCGTTTGCTGCGCGAGCCAACGGCGGCCTTACAAGCCGCCAATGCCCAAGACATTGCAGCCGCCCAGGCCGCTGGTTTGGCCGCACCGCTGGTCGACAGGCTGCGTCTCACCGACAAAGTGATTGCTACCGTGGCCGAAGGCTGCGAGCAAATTGCCGCCATGCCTGATCCCATTGGTGAAATCACGAATTTGCGGCGTCGGCCCAGTGGCATCAGCGTGGGTCAGATGCGTGTGCCCTTGGGTGTGTTCGGCATGATTTACGAGAGCCGCCCGAACGTGACGATTGAGGCCGCATCGCTGGCCATCAAAAGTGGCAATGCCTGCATCTTGCGTGGTGGCTCAGAAGCCATTCATTCCAATTTGGCGCTGTGGCGTTTGGTGCAAGCGGCTTTGGTGCAAGCGGATCTGCCGGCAGATGCGGTGCAACTTGTGCAAACCACAGACCGCGCCGCAGTCGGCCATTTGATTGCGTCACCCGAAGCCGTGGACGTGATCATTCCGCGCGGTGGCAAGGGCTTGATTGAACGCATCAGCCGCGAAGCCAAGGTGCCGGTGATCAAACACCTGGATGGCAACTGCCATGTGTATGTGGACGCCCAAGTGGACTTGGCCTTGGCGCTCAAGGTCACCGACAACGCCAAAACGCAAAAGTACAGCCCGTGCAATGCGGCTGAATCGCTGCTGGTGCATGCGGCCGTTGCCCCGCGTTTTCTGCCGGAGATTGGCGCAGTGTTTGCGGCCAAGGGCGTGGAAATGCGGGTGGATGCGGCATCAAAAACCTGGCTCAACGCGGTGCCCGGCGCCAAGCTGGTGGACGCCACCGAACAAGACTGGTTTGAAGAGTACCTCGCGCCCATCATCAGCATCAAGGTGGTGCAAAACCTGGACGAAGCCATAACCCACATTAACCGCTACAGCTCACACCACACCGACGCCATCCTGACCGAACACCATCCGAGTGCCATGCGTTTCCTGCGCGAGGTGGATTCCGCCAGCGTGATGGTCAACGCCAGCACGCGCTTCGCCGACGGGTTCGAGTACGGCCTGGGCGCCGAGATCGGCATCAGCACCGACAAGTTCCACGCCCGCGGGCCCGTAGGCCTGGAAGGGTTGACGTCGATGAAGTGGGTGGTGCTGGGGCAGGGCGAGGTGCGCGGCTGAGCAGGCC
>JBJTHI010000151.1:0-9641 GCA_046094425.1 Burkholderiales bacterium
CGGCACTAAAAACGCGGCGCGTGCGCCGACCGGATGATGGTTTCTTGCTCATTTCGGACTCCTGACCAGACCGCCTTGGCCCAGCCTTATGCCCCTATCTTCCACTTATCCGGACTGTCCGAATTTGCCGAGCCACTTCTATCCTTTGTGCGTAAATAAATGGGCACCGAAGTTTGCGTGTTATTCATAACACTCGTTATTGTGTTGTTGAAGCAGCCCGAAGTTGAGGCCCGGATCGCTGGCATCCACTCCGATGACCGACTCCTATAATTTTGCAAGTCCCGCCCAGGGCCTGCGCCCTTCATCTCACCCGAAAGCACCCGGCATGAAAGCCTCTGAGATTCGTTCCCAGTTCCTGAAGTTTTTTGAATCCAAGGGCCACACCATTGTGGCCAGCAGCCCCGTGGTGCCGGGGGACGACCCGACGCTGCTCTTTACCAACGCGGGCATGAACCAGTTCAAAGACGTGTTTTTGGGCTTTGACAAACGTGCATATGTGCGTGCCACCACCTCGCAAAAGTGCATACGCGCGGGTGGCAAACACAACGACTTGGAGAACGTGGGTTACACCGCTCGCCACCACACCTTTTTTGAAATGCTGGGCAACTTCTCGTTTGGCGACTACTTCAAGAAAGACGCCATTGCCTATGCCTGGGAACTGCTCACCGAGGTGTACAAGCTACCCAAGGAAAAACTCTGGGTCACGGTCTATGCCGAAGACGACGAGGCCTACGACATCTGGAACAAAGACGTGGGCGTGCCCGCCGAGCGCATTGTGCGCATTGGCGACAACAAAGGCGCGCGTTATGCATCCGACAACTTCTGGATGATGGGCGATACCGGCCCCTGCGGCCCGTGCACCGAAATTTTTTACGACCACGGCCCCGACGTGGCCGGTGGCCCTCCGGGCTCGGCCAATGAAGACGGCGACCGCTACATTGAAATTTGGAACAACGTCTTCATGCAGTTCAACCGCACCGAAGACGGGGTGATGCACAAGCTGCCCAAGCCCAGTGTGGACACGGGTATGGGCTTGGAACGCCTCACGGCGGTGCTTCAGCATGTGCACAGCAATTACGAGATCGACACCTTTGTGAACCTGCTGGCGGCTGCGAAAAACGCGGTGGAATTCGCTGGTGGGGGAACAGGCTCGGTTGATGGTGATTCGCCCTCGCTCAAGGTGATTGCCGACCACATCCGTGCTTGCGCGTTCACCGTGGTGGACGGTGTGATCCCCAGCAACGCCGGTCGTGGCTACGTGCTGCGCCGCATTGCCCGCCGCGCGATTCGCCACGGCTACAAACTCGGTGCACGCAAGCCTTTCTTCTACACCCTGGTGGCTCCGCTGGCGGTGGAAATGGGTGAGGCTTATCCGGAACTCAAGCGCGATATGGCCCGCGCCACCGAGGTATTGAAAGTGGAGGAAGAAGGTTTCTTCCGCACCATTGCCAATGGCATGGAAATTTTGGATGCAGCACTTGCGGGTGGTGCCAAAACTGTGGATGGCGAAACTGCCTTCAAGCTCCACGACACCTATGGCTTCCCTCTGGACTTAACCGCCGACGTTTGCCGTGAGCGTGGTGTGGCCGTGGATGAAGCGGGTTTCAACGCCGCCATGAACCGCCAGCGCGAACAAGCCCGCGCTGCTGGCAAGTTCAAAATGGCCCAGGGCTTGGAATACAAAGGCCTGGACACCGTTTTCCACGGCTACGAGCACCTGAGCCGCGAAGGGGCCAAGGTGAGCGCCATTTATATCGACGGCAGTCCTGCCACCAGCGCCAAAGCGGGTGACGACGCGGTCATTGTGCTCGACCAAACCCCGTTTTATGCCGAGAGCGGCGGCCAGGTGGGCGACACCGGCGAGTTGCGCAGTGCCACCACCCGTGTGCTCGTGGACGACACCATCAAAGTGCAAGCCGCCGTCTTCGGCCACCATGGCCGCGTGGTGGAAGGCGAGGTGAAGGTGGGTGACGTGTTCACCGCCCGCGTGGATGGTGAGCGCCGCGCCAAGACCGTGCGCAACCACAGCGCCACCCATTTGATGCACAAAGCCTTGCGCGAGGTGCTGGGTAGCCATGTGCAGCAAAAAGGCTCGCTGGTGAATGCCGAACGCACGCGCTTTGACTTTGCGCACAACGCGCCCATGACGGATGCTGAGATTGCCAAGGTGGAGGCCATCGTCAACGCCGAAATTTTGGCCAATGCCGCCACACTGGCGCGCGTGTTACCCATTGAGGAAGCGCAGAAAACCGGTGCCATGATGCTGTTCGGTGAGAAGTACGGCGACGAAGTTCGGGTGCTGGACATAGGCAGCAGCCGCGAGTTATGCGGCGGTACCCATGTGGCGCGCACAGGCGACATTGGCCTGTTCAAAATCGTGGCCGAAACCGGCATTCAGGCAGGCGTGCGGCGTGTGGAGGCCATCACGGGCGACAACGCACTGGCTTACCTGCAATCGCTTGAAGGCATGGTGCAGCAATTGGCGGGTAGCTTGAAGTCGTCTGCGGCTGAAGTGCCTGCGCGTTTGAACCAGGTGTTGGAGCAAGTGCGCTTGCTGGAGAAGGAGTTGGCGGCGGTGAAGGGCAAGTTAGCCTCTTCACAAGGTGACGAGTTGTTACTGAAGGCTGTGGACGTGAAAGGCCTCAAGGTGCTGGCGGCCCAGTTGGATGGGGCCGACGCCAAAGCCTTGCGCGACACGCTGGACAAGCTCAAAGACAAACTCAAAACCGCCGCCATCGTGCTGGCCACGGTGGAGGGCGGCAAAGTGCAGTTGGCTGCGGGGGTGACCAGCGACAGCATGGGCCGCATCAAAGCCGGCGAGCTGGTCAATTTTGTGGCCCAGCGGGTGGGTGGCAAAGGTGGTGGCAAAGCCGACATGGCCATGGCCGGGGGCACCGACGCGAGCCAGTTGCCCGCCGCGCTGGCTTCGGTTCAGGCTTGGGTGGCCGGTAAGTTGTAGGGCAGGGGGGGCGTGGCAACCACGCCACGTTGGCCGTGTCAGTCCTTATTCGCTGACCGCTGACAACGAAGACAATATGCCGGTTTGAGCAACCGCCACAGGGAGGCCGTTCTGACCACGCTGGATGCCCACGAACTCAAATTTGCGCACCGGATTTCCAATCACGAACGTGAAAGCCAGCATGCCCCGGCGCGCTTTCGCCTGAACACTGCATTGACGGCGGCGTTCGGTTATGCGGTGATTTGGGCCGTCTTGTTGCTGGGTCTGGGCTTGCTGGTTTGGATAGGCATGCGTTGGGCTGAGGGCCAGCGCGTGGGTGGGGCGATCATCATGCTTGGCATCGCCGCTTTGTCCTTGGTGTTGGCGGTTGCACGTGCGTTGTGGGTTCCCTATCCGCCACCGCAGGGCCGTCGTGTGACACGCGGCCAAGCGCCCCAACTGTTCAAATTGCTCGACAAAGTGCGTGAACGCACGGGAGGCCCTCGTTTTGACGAGGTGTTGATCGATGGTGAGCTCAACGCTGCTGTGGTGCAGCGTCCCCGTTTGGGCTTATTGGGCTGGTACCGCAATACCTTGGTTTTGGGTTTGCCGCTGCTGTTTTTGCTCAGTTCCAGGCAGCTGGCTTCCGTGGTCGCCCATGAGTACGGTCATTTGAGTGGGGCACACGGCAAACTGTCCGCTTGGATATACCGAACCCGGCGAGGCTGGTTGCGTTTGGCTGAGTTGAGAGAGGCCAGTGGCCAAGGCAACTCCGTGGTGGATACCGCCTTGGCCTTGTTCTTCAACTACTTTTTCCCGCGCTTCAACGCCCGCGCATTCGTGCTGTCTCGCCAGCAAGAATATGAAGCCGACGCTGCCGCTCATGCGGTGGCTGGGACGCAGCACAGTGCAGATGCGCTCATGGCCTTGCAACTCGGTGCGCGTTATTTGGACGAGATTTTTTGGCCCGCTGTGTTTGCAAGGGCACGTTTGGGGGGTGAGTTGCGTGAAACGCCCTATCGAGAAATGCGTGCCACCTTGGCCCAATGCCTCACCCACGGACGAGCCGGTGCCTGGTTGCAACAAGCCTACAAAGCGCTGCCCAGTTCAACCGATACCCACCCCAGTCTGCGTCAGCGATTGGATTTTGCGAATTGCAAAGCGGTATTGCCCTCTTCCCATGCTGAAAAAGCGGCGATTTCTTTGCTGGGCAGCACGATGGAGGTGATGGTGGCGGCGCTGGACACTCAGTGGCAGCGCCAGCATGCAACGCAATGGGCGCAAATGGTTCGCAGCCTGACCGCCAAGGCGGCGCGTTTGACAGCACTGAACGAGAAGCGCGAGAGTGCCAGCTTGAACCCGCAAGAAGCGGCCGAGCGGGCGGCTTGCATTGAACTCACCCATCCACCCGAGCAAACATTGCTGGCCTGGCAAGAGGCGCACCGTGCTTTCCCTGGCGATGCAGACATTGCCTATGGTCTGGTGCGGTGCCTGGAAAACGAACCGGACAAAGCAACCCAAGCCGACGTGTTGGCTTTGTGGTCGCAAGTGGCACAAAGCGACAGCCGCCATGCGGTGGTCGCTTTGCAGCGAGCCATTGCGTGGTTGGAGCACAGGGAGAAACACGCCGACGCAGCCGTTTGGCGGCAACGCCTCAAAGACCGTGTGGCCCTGGAAGAAGAGGCCCTGGACGATCGCATGGATTTCGCGCACGACCCCGTATTTTTGTCGGCGGGGCTCTCACGGGCCCAAGTACAAGACTGCCTGGATGTGTTGATTCGTGAGCGCCCTGTGGGTGCGGCTTATTTGGTGCGCAAGCAAACCCGGGTGTTTTCTCAACGGCCTTTTTACGTGCTGATGGTTGAGCGCTCGCGCACACCTCGCCAACCGTCGTCGCGGCGTTACTACCAACGTCTGATGGATAAACTCGATTTGCCCGGTGAATTCATGGTGATCGACAGCGCGCACGCCACCTGGCGTCACCGTGATGGACAGGCCGTGTTGCAGCAACTCAAACGGGTGGCCGACGCCCGCATTTACGGCGGCTCGGCCTTGGGGGGGCGCTGAAGGCCCCACTGTCCTCTGATTTGAAAGCCCATGATGAAACGTCGCCCCACCTGCTCCCTATGGATTGCCAGCCTTTGTTTGTTGTTCGCGGCCACGGCAAGCGCCCAACAAGAAATCAGCATTCCCGCCGATCCGAAGTCTCCGCAAGGTTTGCAACTCAAGGCCTATTGGTTTGCATTAGCACCCGACGAGTCGCAAGCCAAAAAACCAGCGGTGGTTTTGTTGCATGGCTGCGGTGGGCTGTATGACCGCAAGGGCGAGTTGGCTTCGCGTTACACCGAGTACATCACTGTGCTGCACGCCGCGGGCATGCACGCTTTGGTGTTGGACTCACTCACGACGCGTGGTGAGAAAGAGCTGTGTACCCAGAAAACCGGGCAACGCCGTGTCACGCAAGTTCAGCGCCGTCAAGACGCCTTGGCGGCTTTGACTTGGCTGGCTGCACAGCCTGCGGTGGATGCAAGCAAACTCGGTTTGCTGGGTTGGTCAAACGGGGGCAGCACCGTGCTGGCGGCCACCAATGGCAACCACTCGGTGGTGCGCCAAGCCACGCACACAGCGGTTTTTGCTGTCGCCTACTACCCCGGCTGCGCCGCCGATTTGCAGCGGGGTTACCAAACCAACACCCGCTTGCTCATGTTGCTGGGTGAGAGCGACGACTGGACACCGGCAGCCGAGTGTCAACGCCTGGCTGAATCTGCCACCGGTGTTCGGCCCGAGGTGGTGACTTATCCAGGTGCTTTCCATGGTTTTGACGGCACCGCGGCCTTGCGCGTGCGCAAAGATGTGCCCAACGGCGTGAACCCCGGCCAGGGCGTGACCGTGGGCACCAACCCGCAGGCGCGGGAGCAATCGTTCGCGCGTCTAAAGGCGTTTCTTCTCGCCCAGAAGTGACGCCTCGGCGAACGTTTCAGGCCCGCGTTTTAGGCATACCGCAGTTCCGTCGTTTTGCCGCCAAACAAATAGCGTTTATCTGCCGCGCCACCCAGCCCTGAATCTGCGCAGGTGCACATCGCGGCAGGTAAACCGTGTTGAACTGAACCATGGCGCAGGTGGTGGCGGGTCGGCGGGTGGCTAAAGGGGATTGGATCGAATCGCATCCCAGATAGGCGTTGATTATGGCCGCACGTTGTGCCTTTGAACCTCGGAACAGCCCTGATGTGCGGGCCTCGTTGTCGCTGTTTTCGGTGATGACACGACCCCCAGCCACTCGGGCGCTGACTTTGCATGGCAACGCGCCACTTGGACAGTCCTTTCCACACCCGCACCACGGCTGCAAGACGACCTCGCAGGCTGCATGCGGCGGGTTGCATAGCGAAGGACGGCATGGGGTTCAAAATTGACTCAATTGGACGAAGGTGCGTCAAAGCTTTGCCGCGTTGAACGCGCTGGCCGTTAAGCTGATGTCAGCACGCGCTATGCCGTGGGCGCGGGCCGTGTCTGGCCAGTTGGCCACCACATCGGCCACGTCTTGCACCACGGTGCGAGCTTGGGCGCTGCTCAACCCATAAAACGCGGCAGTGGAGAGCACGGTATGCAAACTGGGGCGGTTGTCGCTGTCGTCGATGTTGAGCACATGGTCGGCACGGTCCGTGTTGGGGTTGACGTCAAACGCCGGAGCCAGCCGCCAGCCGTGTTGGCCCAAAATGAAGCCGTGGTTGCGCAAGTGGTCGTCGCGGTTGCCCACGGCCACGTTGAACGCCACCCGCCGAAACAATTGCGCCAGATCGGCCTGTACCTGCTGCGCATCACCGGCGGCGCGCAGAAACTGCGCCAACTCCAAATAGCTGCTGCCCTCGCTCTGTTCTTTGCGCAGCAGCGTCATGGCCGAGGCATAAAACCGCCGTTGGCCCGCCACACGGTCAAAGCGCTGCACACAAAACGTGCGGTAAGGGTTGTTGAGCTGTATGAGCCGCGCGGCCGGCACATCAACGCCGGCCTGCCGCGCCAGCGTGTGCACCACAAACTCCCAGGCGCCCACATCGCGGTCGTCGTCGCGGGCGGGGAACTTGCCAATCCACAGGCTGCCGTCTTGCTCAGTAAAGTTGGCTTTGGGTCGCGCCCCGCCCAACGACGCGCCGGGTGCCACCAGCACCGCCAGCCAGCGACGCAGAGCATCCAGGTCGTTGATGCGTTTGCTCGTCAACTCGGTGGCAATGGCCTCCAGCTCACGCAAACTGGCCACCGGCGGGGCGGGCATGGCGTCAGCGGCCAAAAACTCGCTGCCGCCCGCGAGCCGCAAGCGCAGCGCCCCTTGGCGGGTGGCGTCTTGTACGCCCAGCAGGTAGTCCCAGGCGTACAAGGTTTTGGGGGGTCGCTGGGCATCTTTGGCCTGCAGCGCCTCACGGCGTTTCATCAGGGTTTGCCCCCAGCGGTCGGGCGATGAATCCAGAAACACACCAAAGTTGCCCAGCTCCGGGCGCGGAAAGTAGGCTTGCTGGCCCAGCGTCAAATCAGGGTCAATGGCAAAGGCGCGCGGGTTTTGAAGCCATGCGGGGTGGTAGCGAAAGCGCACCTGCCCCCGGTCGTGCGCCATTGTGCCGACGCAGCAGGGGGCGTCGTCGAGGTCGCTGTCGAGCCAGACTTCGAGCGCGTCGCTCATGTGGCGGCCTTTTGGGTGGCTTTTTGAGTGGCGCTCTGGGTGGCAATCTGGCGGCGTTTGCGGCCGGGCGCAGGCTCCAGGGCCAGGTCTTGCAGGGTGCGCCCCACATGGTCGTCTGCGGCCACGGCATCCAGGTCTTTGTCCAAACCCAGCGCCGCCAACACACGCACATAGGTGCCCAGTGTGACCCCCGCGTCGCCGCACTCGGCCTTGTACAGCGAGGTGCGCGAAATACCCGAGCGCTGCGCCACCACCGTGGCAGCCAGCTTGCGGCGCAAGCGGGCCAGGCGCAAGCGCTGGCCCAGAGCGGTCAGCGCGCGCTGCTCGTGGGGAAAGATGGTGGGGGGCTTGCTGGGCATGGTGTTCGCCATTGTAGTCAAATGGAGTACTTAATGTCCATAATGAAACACTTTACAAACCAACCATTTGTTGCCTATCCATAATGCCAAAGTGGCTGCGCCACCCAATCACTGACTGGTGCGCACCATTCGAACATGGCTGCCGTTGCCGCGGTAGCTTTCGTTGACGCTGCCGTAGTTGCCGACGAAGCCATTGACGAAATTGACAAACCAGACGTAACTGGGATTGCCCACATTGGGCGAGGACGACCAGTACCAAGACGACGGCGTATTCGTAAAGACATCTTGGCGAATGGTGGGGTGGCTGTATTGGCCAGAACACGATTCAGCCACCTGAGCACCACCATCCCGAAGGTCACGCGTACCGTCTGTCTGACCAGAGCTGCAATACCTCAAGCTGGCCAGCTCGCGAGCGGTTGGCACACGCCACCCATTGCCTGATTGTCTTTGGGCTTGGTCAAACGTAAACGCGCTGGCTTCGCCACCACAGCGGCTACCATCCCAGCGCTGCCCCACGCTGCAGCACGCCCAGGTGAGCCCGGTTTGCACGTCTTTGATCTCGCTGCCACCCGCCAAAATTTGATACCGACCGTGCAACAAAGGGCCAGAGGCTGGCTGGGTCAATGACGGCGCGGGTGGTGGCTGTGCCGCTTTGCTCGCTACCAGCGCCGCTTGCTTTTCACGGGCCAGTTTCGCGGCGCGTTCTGCCTCCGCCTGTCGTGCGGCTTCTGCGGCTTTTTCAGCCATCTGCGCTTGGGCCTTTTCAGCGGCCATGCGTTTGGCCTGCGCCTCGTCCGCACGCTTCTTTTCTGCCTCTCGCTCGCTACGTGCTTGCTCGACGGCCAGGGCTTGGCTGGCCGCTTGCTCTTGCGCCATGCGCAAGCGCTGGTCTTGCTGGTCTTTCCACCACCAGCCGCCACCCAGCAGGGCCATGACCAGCACAACCAGACCGAGGCGGTTGATCCCATTTTTCTCAGTCCCCGGGGTTGCCGGGGACTCAGGGTCAGGCTTCATCAGTGGTTGCGGCGGTGGCTCTGCAGGTGTTGGCGGTTTGGGTGGCTCAGACGGCGGTGGAGGCTCCACAGCCTCTTGCGACGCCTCGTACCGCGCCAGTGCCGCCGCCTGCGCCGCCTCGCGGTCGTCCTGTCCCGGGTACACCACCCGCTCGTCCATGCCGCATTTCGGGCACACGGGGTTGTCAGCGACGCGACCGCAGGCTCTTTGATTGATCAGGCATGGTGCTTTGTTCATGTTCGAGGACGTCTTATTTGCGTTTCATGTGCCCATGGCGATGGCCGATGGTGATCAGGGTGCCGCCGTCGAGCACGGCGTACAGCTTGCGCTGCTTTTCCACTGCAAGCCATTGCGGTTTGGGCAGGGACTTGTGCAACTTGTCCAGGTCGCGCTTGCGAAAACTCACCCGCTCGTTCCCGCCCGGCAGGTGCTCGAAGCAGCCCCAGTCCAGCAACCCTGAGTTCGACACCAAAGCGCGTAAGTGGTTGATCTGTCTAGGGTGCAAGTTCAAATTGCAACTACAACAGGCTGAGGTGGGGGTTGGCGGATGGTTTGTTGGTCTTGAGGGCGGAGACGTTGGCGGCCTGATCCTGGTGGATGGCGGCGATACCTGAGATGGGGGCGGCGGAGTGGTTGGAGATGGTGTGCTGCTGGATGCGGC
>JBJTHI010000152.1:0-5971 GCA_046094425.1 Burkholderiales bacterium
TCGATCCAATCCCCTTTAGCCACCCGCCGACCCGCCACCACCTGCGCCATGGTTCAGTTCAACACGGTTTACCTGCCGCGATGTGCACCTGCGCAGATTCAGGGCTGGGTGGCGCGGCAGATAAACGCTATTTGTTAGACGTAGACACCCCCGCAGACCTGGACGAAGCGCGCCGCCTGCAACACGTTGCTGCGCTTGCGCAAGCGCAGCCGCCCAAGTTCCAGCAAGCGCTGTAAAGCCAAGTTGGGTTCGCAAAATCTGGTTGGGCGGCCTTGAACACTTTCCTCGGTCAATGCAAAGCCACCATGGAGTGGCTACGGCCGGCCCGAAAACCACCCGTTAAGCGTGCTGGGCAGCGCGAAGCTTCAGCGCGAACTCTTGCAACGAGGTGATGCCACTGGCCTCGGCCTTTTTGCACCACGCTTGTAAGTCCACCACCAACTGCTCGGCCGACACATTGGTGCGAGTCCAAAGCTGGCGCAATTCTTCGCGCATGTGAACCCACTGAGCCAGACCGGGATGGTCGGCCACGGCTTTGTCCACTTGGGCTTTGGCAGCAGCGGGAATTTTGTCTGCGTCGCGGTGCAACCAGCGCTGCGCCAAACGCAAATTGGCCAATTTACCTTGGCCCTCAGTACTTTTACCTTTACCTTCGGCTTTGACACGAGCCAACTCTGCCGCGCAAGCCTCTCGCAAATTGCGTGCGTACTTGGCCATCACTTCATAGCGGTTGGCAATGATGGCCTCCAGGGTTTTGGCGTCCGCCTCGGGTTTGATCACGCCCAGCTTGAGCTGAGGCGCGGTTTTACGAACCTTGGCCCAGCCCAGCATTTCCAGCAGGCGGATGTAACCCCAGCCAATATCGAACTCGAAAGGTTTGACCGACAACTTGGCCGACGTGGGGTAGGTGTGGTGGTTGTTGTGCAACTCTTCGCCGCCAATGATGATGCCCCAGGGCGAAATGTTGGTGGACGCATCAGCCGCTTCAAAGTTGCGATAACCCCAGTAGTGGCCCAGACCGTTGATGATGCCAGCAGCGGTGATCGGAATCCACGCCATTTGAACTGCCCACACCGTGGCACCAATGGCACCGAACAATGCCAGGTTGATGATGAGCATCAACCCCACGCCTTGCCAAGAAAAACGGGTGTAGAGGTTGCGCTCCAGCCAGTCGTCTGGCGTGTTGTGACCGTACTTGTCCAGAGTGTCTTGCACCTTGGATTCAGTGCGATACAACTCGCTGCCAGTCAACAACACGGTTTTGATGCCCCGGGTGACCGGGCTGTGGGGGTCTTCTTCGGTTTCGCACTTGGCGTGGTGTTTGCGGTGTATGGCCACCCATTCTTTGGTGACCATGCCCGTGGTCAACCACAACCAGAAGCGAAAAAAGTGCGAGGGGATGGGGCCCAAATCGAGCGAGCGGTGCGCCTGGGCGCGGTGCAAAAAGATGGTCACCGAAGCGATAGTGATGTGGGTGAACACCAGTGCAATAACCACCAACTGCCACCAGGTGGTTTCAACCAGGCCGTGAGCCAACCAGTCGACCAGGCTGTCAAACACCAAAGAAATACTGTTCATTCAAAGTCTTTCGTTTCGCCAAAATGCGGCGGTAACTTATTGTAGGCCAGGCCCCTGTGCACAAGGGCTCAAAACGAGCGCAAAAGCCCCCGTTGTTCGAGTGATATGAGGCGGATTTGACGCCGATCAAGTCAGCGGCCCGAGGAAGTGGCGACAAAGCACCCCTTCAAACCCGCTCCCAGACCGCCGCAAAAAACGCGTCCGTGCTGTGTTTGTGTGGCCACAAGCGCAGAAAATCGCCACGCACCAAATCGCTCACCTGCCCCGCATGGGCCTTCTGGAGCACCTCGGCTGCGGGCAACACTTTGAAATGTTGGCCCTGCGCCTCATTAAACGCCGCAGCAACGGCCTCGTTCTCCGCCTCGAGCAAACTGCAGGTGGCGTAGACCAAACGTCCACCTGGTTTGAGCAAGCGTGCAGCGCTGGCCAGAATGGCCGTTTGTTTGGCTTGCAACTCCAACACCGAGGCGGCGTTTTGCCGCCACTTCAAATCGGGGTTGCGGCGCAGAGTGCCCAGGCCCGAACAGGGGGCGTCCACCAGCACCCGATCCATTTTGCCCGCCAGGCGTTTGATGCGCTCGTCGCGCTCGTGGGCAATTTGCACCGGATAGACGTTGGACAGGCCGCTGCGCGCCAGACGCGGCTTGAGTGCGGCCAGGCGGTGGCCCGAGGTATCGAAGGCATACAGTCGCCCGGTGTTGCGCATGCTGGCCCCCAGGGCCAGGGTTTTGCCACCGGCACCGGCGCAAAAGTCGGTGACCATTTCGCCACGCTTGGCATCCAGACACAGGGCCAGCAACTGGCTGCCCTCGTCTTGCACTTCCACATCGCCGCGCTTGAACACGTCAAGCGTTTGCAGGGCCATTTTGTTGTCCAGCCGCAAGCCCCAAGGTGAATAGGGCGTGGGTTGGGCTTGGTGGCCAGCCAATAGCAGCGCCTTTTGCGCGTCTTCACGGCTGGTTTTGAAGGTGTTGACACGCAAGTCCAGCGGCGCGGTGTCGTTCAAAGCGTTCACCACGGGCCAAAAATCAGCGCCCAGCGATTGTTTGAGCGAGTCGGCCAACCAGTCAGGCAAGTTGTGGCGCAGCTTTTCAGGCAAGGTGCTGGGGTGAACGGCCAGCATCTTGGGCAGCCACTCTTGTTCAAAGTCGGTCAAGGCCGCGCGCAAAAAAGCCGCATTGCCTTGCCAACCGAGCAGCGCCAAGCGCCGCACCATCTCACCCTTGCCCGACTGCGCTTGGTGTTCAAACAACAAGCGCTTGCGCAGCACCATGTAGGTGGTTTCGGCCAAGGTATGGCGCTCGCGCGGCCCCAGGCCCCGCTGTTGGCGGAAGAAACGCGAGACAACACTGTCTGCGGGCGCATCAAACTGCATCACTTGATGCAGCAGCTCGGTGGTGAGTTCGACTAAGGCGTTGGGGTGCATGGGTGGATTATCGTTGGGGCTGCTTTTTCATCCCAGGGAGATGAGTCCATGAGCGACATTCCACCAATGGCACCGAAAGATCTGAATGCCCTACCCCCACTGCCCGCCACCGTACTGGGCCACTACCGCCACTACAAAGGCGGCGACTATGAAGTCATCGGTGTGGCCCGCCACAGCGAAACCGAAGCACCCATGGTGGTCTACCGCCCGCTCAACATGCACACCCGCGACAACACCGGCTGGTGGGTGCGCGACCACGGCATGTTTTTTGAATCGCTGGAAGTAGACGGCGTGCTGCGTAAGCGGTTTGATTTCATCGGGCCGCTTCCGGCTTAAGCATCAACGTTCGTGGAACGGCAGGCCAGACGCCCAAATGTCTCGCTTTGGCGCATCGCAGTGAAGGATTGTTCGTGACATTCCATGGCATTGCGTGGATAGGCAGCAACGCTTACGCCTATCCCGTGCTCGAAGTGCTGCACATCCTTGGCATTGCGCTTTTGGTGGGAAATTTGTTGCTGCTGGAACTGCGCTTCTTGGGTATCCTGCAAGACGTTGAATTGCCCGCGCTACAACGCATCACGCTCAGGCTGGCGATGGTTGGTCTTGGTTTGGTGCTGGTCAGCGGCGGCGTGATGTTTTTGTCGCAACCGCAAGAGTTGTTATCCAACTCAGCCTTCCTCGTAAAGCTAGGTTTGCTTGGTTTGGCGGGACTCAACGCCTGGTGGTTTCATGTGCGCGGTGGCCTGGAGCGAGACGATGGAATGGCACGAGCGCAGGTCTTTTTTTCGATGGGTTTGTGGGTGGCCGTGATCACAGCCGGACGCTGGATAGGCTATGTTTAGCTAGCTGTTTATTTGGAGACTTCCATGCAACGCCGAACTCTGCTTGCACTGCCACTGACAGCCATTCCAACCTGGGCCACAGCCCACCATGGCTGGTCGAGTTTTGACCAAAGCCGACCGCTTTATCTCAGCGGAACAGCCGCCTATGTGGCCTGGCGCAATCCGCATGTGGAATTCGATCTCATGGTGGGGCAAGACATGAAGTTGCCACCCAACTTTGCGTCCACTCAACTACCCGAACAAAGCGCCGATGTGGATCGAGCCGCTCTGCTCAAGAACAGCCAATTGCCTACCCGCCGCGAGTCGAAGTGGCATATTGAACTAGCTCCACTCACCCGCCTGTCTGCATGGAAGGTGCCGGAGATCAAAAACGGCGAACCCCTGGCTGTATTGGGCTTTACCTTTGCTGAAGAAAAAGGCGAAGCCATCTTGCGCGCCGAGTATTTGTTTCTGCGCGGCAGCATTTATGGGCTGCGTTCTTCGCCCGTTTGACTGGTACATCAAACACCTTCATCGCTTCAGCGCCTCACCTGCGCACGCGCTTCGTGCAAGGTGTGCAGGGTGATCTTTCTCACCTCGGCTTTGCTTTGTTCAATGTGGCTGCGCAGCAGCAATTGGGCTTGGTCGGCTTTGCGTTGCAAAACAGCGCGCAGAATTTTTCCGTGTTCGGCGTAGGTGGCGTCTACACGGTCGCCACGGCTGAAGTCCAAGCGGCGCACGATACGAATGCGTTCTGTCACATCCCAGTGCACACGGCTGACTTCACTGTTGCCAGCAGCGCTCACCAAGGTGGCGTGAAATTGCTCATCGAGTTGGCCGACAGCGGTGGCGTCTGACAGTCGTTCAACCACCGGCACTAACCAGGCGGCTTTGAGGGCATCAAGCTCTGGCGGGTTGAACTCCAATGCGCAAAGCTTGGCGACGCTCGACAACTCCAGGGTGATGCGCAGGTCGTAGAGTTCATCGAGTTTAGAGAAGTCCAGCGGTTTGATGAACCAACCGGTTTTGGCTTCCACATCCAAAAAACCTTCATTGCGCAAGCGGAATAGCGCTTCGCGCACCGGCGTGCGGCTCACGCCCAGCCGTTGCCCCACCTCCGCTTCTGAGAGGCGATCACCTGGCACCAAGCTGAAGTCGTGGATCTCGGCTTTGATCTGCACGTACACCTGATCGGCCAAGTTGCTGCGAGGCAATGGTTTCATGGGCGGGGGGTGACCATCAAATGCAGTGGAAAAGAAGGCGGATTGTGCACGGCAGCGTCAAACCGGCACCGTCAACATACTTACGTGAGCAGCCACCACGCGCCAGCCTTGGGGTGTGCGCATCCAGGTTTGGCTTTGGCGACCGGTTTTGTCGCTGCCCGCGCGCAGGAATTCGGTGTTGGCGGTGGCGAAGTCGCGGCCATAGGTGGTGATGACGGTGTGCCGCAACTCGCGCGCCAAACCTTGAGCCGACCGCCCGGCACGAAAGTCCTGAATGGCGGCGTAGCCGTAGAGGTTTTCTGTGGCGCCATAACGCAGCGTGTGGGGACTGTCCCAGAACAACTCGTCCAGCACGGCCACGTCGTTACTCACCAGGGCCTGCTCGTAGCGCTCGAAAGCGGTGGTCACTTCGTGCAGCACCTCGGGCAAATTGATGTGCATGTCGAGCTCTACCTTCATCACACGTTCGCCTTTTTTAAGCGGGCCATGCCCGACTGCTGCAACACCATGGCCGCACGCAATGCCAGGTCTTCGCGCCAAGGCGCTGCGATGAGTTGCACCCCAATGGGCATGCCGCCCGTGCCTTCTGGCCACAGGGGGGCAGCCACCACAGGGCAACCAGCGAAAGAGATGGGCTGGGTCAACAAACCCATGGCGGGGCGGCAGGGATGGCGAGCGCCGTTCACATCCAGCCACTCGCTACCGATGAGGGGCGCACTCACTGGGGTGGCGGGCGCGATCAACACATCCCAGTCTTGAAACAAAGCATTCACACGGGTCAAATACACACGGCGAAAACGCTGGGCTTTGATGTACCAATCAGCGGGCATCAAGGCACCGGCTGTGAATCGATCGACCGACAAGGGCTCGAAGTCTTGCGGCCTGGAGCGCAAGTCGTTCTGGTGCAGGCTGCCGCCTTCGCT
>JBJTHI010000153.1:0-10203 GCA_046094425.1 Burkholderiales bacterium
CGCCCTTGCTCAGTTCCTTCCAAGTGCCTGCACTCGAAGCCGCACAACAAGCGGCCCCCGACCTGCCCCGTGCTTTGTTGCTCGACAAGCTGCGCATAGGTGTGTCCGCTGGATCGGGTGAGTTTGATGAACATTCCCGGAGTCTAACGGAAACACCACTATCTGCCAATACATTACACAGCAGGTCCTGCCACGACACCAATCTCAACAAACCGCTCATAAGTGCTTGATTTCATTGACCCGAGCGTCCCGCCTCAGCTCTGAAGTGTCGAACTTCGGTGTGCGTGAATTCTGCGCGTGAATTTCTAGGCGTTTCCCTTGGGAACAAAACGATCCACCGCATCGGTGATGAGTCCCACCAAGCCCAGCGCGGTCAATCGCGCAGCCGCGTCGGCATCGTTCACGGTGTAGGCCAGGGCGCGTAATCCGGCGACCTGCAGCTCGCGCATCATGGTCTCGTTCCACAAGGTATAGCGTGCCACCACGGCCACACATTGCAGGTTCAGTGCGGTTTGCAGCCAACCGGGCTCCAGCTTGTCGAGCAACAAAGCACGGGGCAGGTCGGGGGCCGCTTGTTGTGCGGCTTCGAGTGCAGGCACTTGGAAGGAACTGAGCAAGGGCGTGGGCTGGCCCGCCCACAGCCGTGCGGCGGCCAAGGCCACCACTTCACCGGTGTGGGTTTCGTCACCCGGCGTGGGTTTGATTTCAATGTTGAGGCGGTGTCCACCCTGAATGCAAAAGCGGGCGATGGTCTCCAAGCTGGGCAAGGGCTCACCTGCATAGTGGGGGCTGTGCCAGCTTCCGGCATCTAGCCGCGAGAGTTCTGCCCAGGTTCGCTCGCTGGCGATGCCTGGCTGGCCTGTGGTGCGTTTCAAGTCGGCGTCGTGCAGCAAGAAGGGCGCGCCGTCGCGGCTGAGTTTCACATCGCACTCGAAGGCACGGTAACCCAACGACGCACCGAGTTGGAAGGCGGCCAGGGTGTTTTCGGGGGCGAGTTTGCCCGCGCCACGGTGGGCGATCCAGAAGGGGTAGGGCCAGGGAGTCATGCTGCATTCTGGCTCAAGTGCGATGCTTCATACCCGCAATTGCGTGCCCGGGTCGAACCAATGCAGTTGGGCAGCAGGAGCAAGCACGTGGCGCACGTCACCCGCTGCGGGTGGCGGCTCGGTGCCCGCGATGCGCAGGGTGAAGGCTTGACCTTGTAGGCGGCCATGCACCAGGCGCTCTGCGCCCAGCATTTCGACGTCCTCCACCTGCAAAGGCCAGCCGCTGCTGTCGCCTGGTGTTTGCAGCAGGGCATGCTCGGGGCGCAGGCCCAGAATCAACTCGCCGTTGCGCGGGGCTGCGGTAGGCAAAGTGAGGCTGGTTTCGCCCCAACGCAGTCGATCGCCATCGGCCTGCCCACGCAGCAAATTCATGGGCGGTGAGCCAATGAAACCCGCCACAAAGGTGGAGGCCGGGCGCTGGTAAACCTCGTCGGGCGTGCCAATTTGTTCCATGCGGCCGCTGTTCATCACGATCATGCGCTCTGCCAACGTCATGGCTTCGACTTGGTCGTGGGTGACGAAGAGGGATGTGACGCCAAGCTCGGCATGCAGCTTGCGAATTTCCAAGCGTGTTTGGGCGCGCAGTTTGGCGTCCAGGTTGGAGAGTGGTTCGTCAAACAAAAACACCTGGGGTTGGCGCACGATGGCACGGCCCATGGCCACCCGCTGGCGCTGGCCGCCGGAGAGTTCACGCGGCTTGCGGGCCAGGTAAGGGCCCAGCTCCAAAATTTGGGCGGCTTTGTCCACCCGCTGTTTGATCTCGGCCAGCGGCACCTTGGCGATCTTCAGCCCATAGGCCATGTTGTCGAACACCGTCATGTGGGGATAGAGGGCGTAGTTCTGAAACACCATGGCAATGTCGCGCTGTGCGGGATCGAGCTCGTTCACCACCCGCCCGCCGATGCTGATTTCACCGCCGCTGATTTGTTCCAGGCCCGCCACCAGCCGCAACAGCGTGGACTTGCCGCAGCCCGAGGGGCCGACGATGACGATGAATTCATGGTCGGCAATGTCGGCATTCACGCCGTGTATCACTTGCACGGCTTTGGTACCGCTGCCGTAGGTTTTACTGACGTTGTTGAGTTGGATGGCTGCCATTATTTTTCCGTATCCACCAGGCCTTTAACAAACCACTTTTGCATGAGCACCACCACCAGGGTGGGCGGCAGCATGGCCAACAAGGTGGTCGCCATGACGAGGTTCCAGTCGGTGGCAGCGTCGCCGCTGCCTATCATTTTTTTGATGCCCACCACGATGGTGTCCAGGTTGTTGTCGGTGACGATCAAGATCGGCCACAGGTACTGGTTCCACCCGTAAATGAACAAGATGACGAACAAGGCGGCGATGTTGGTGCGCGACAGCGGCAGCACCATGTCCCAGAAAAACCGCAGCGCACCCGCGCCGTCAATCTTGGCCGCTTCCACCAGCTCGTCGGGCAGGGTGAGAAAAAACTGGCGCAGCAGCAAGGTGGCGGTGGCGGAGGCGATCAAGGGCAGGGTTAAACCGGCAAAACTGTTGATCATTCCCAGATCCGACACCACCTGGTAGGTGGGCAGTATGCGCACCTCCACCGGCAGCATCAGGGTGATGAAAATCATCCAGAAAAAAATCGTTCGGCCAGGAAACCGAAAAAACACCACGGCATAAGCCGAGAGCACTGACACCACAATTTTTCCAAAGGTAATCGCCAAGGCCACCATCAAACTGTTGAACAGCATCAACCACACCGGGGGTGACAGCGAGGTGCCTGAGAGCCCTTGCGCCAGCACTTCGCCGTAGTTGGCCAGGCCCTGGCTGCCTGGAATCAACGTCATGGGGGCTTGTGCAATGTCTTGCGTGGTCAAGGTGGAAGCCACCAGGGCGATGTATATGGGAAACGCGGTCAGCAGCACGCCCGCCATCAGCACGATGTGGGCCAGCCAATTGGGTTGCTCGAAGTTGCTGGTGGTTTGCATGCCGCGCAGTCTCAGTGAGTCTCAGTAGTGAACCTTGCGCTCGACAAAGCGGAACTGCACCATGGTCATGCCAATGACCATGAGCATCAGCAGCACCGACTGGGCGGCGGAGCTGCCCAAGTCCAGCGCAATCACGCCGTCGTAATACAACCGGTAGACCAGGGTTTCCGTGGCTTTGGCTGGCCCGCCCCCGGTGATGGCGTGGATGACGCCAAAGGTGTCAAAGAAGGCATAGACCAAGCCGACGACCAACAAGAAAAACGTGGTGGGTGAGAGCAGGGGGAAAACGATGGTCCAGAAGCTGCGCGTGCGTGATGCGCCGTCGATCGCCGCCGCTTCCAGCAGCGACTTGGGAATGGCTTGTAAGCCCGCCAGGAAGAAAAGAAAGTTGTAGGCAATTTGTTTCCAGGCCGAGGCCAGGATCACGAGAACCATGGCATGGTCACCATTGAGTGTGGGGTTCCAGTTCACGCCCATTTGTTTGAGCACATAAGCCAGCACGCCGATCGACGGGTTGAACATGAACAACCACAACACGCCAGCGACCACGGGTGCAATCGCGTAGGGCACCATCAACGCGGTGCTGTAAACCGCCCGCGAGCGCAGCACCCGGTCGGCGGCCACGGCCAAGACCAAGGCGAGCAGCATGGAGAGCAAGGTGACCGCGAAGGAAAAATAAAGCGTGCGCCACAGCGAAGCCAAGTAGTCGGGGTTGGTGAGCACCTGGCGGAAGTTTTCGAGCCCGACAAACACCACCGAGGTGCCGAACGCGTCTTGCTGCTGAAACGACATCAGCACCGCTTGAAAGCCCGGCAAAAAGAAAAACACAATGGTGATCAATAACTGCGGCGCTAGCAGCAAATAGGGCAACACGGGGTTGCGGAAGATCACGTTGCGTTGCATGGGGGCTAGGTAGGACCGGTCTTTTCAGAAGAAAAAGCCGGGCGCGAATCATCGCGCCCGGCAAGTTTTTAGGTCACGTTCAATCAGTTGGCCGAGCGCTCGAACGCTCTGAGCAGGGCCTCGCCACGGCGCTCGAAATTCACCAGCGCTTGGGCAGCGGTCTGGTTGCCTTGCAGGGCTTTTTCAACTTCTTCGTGGTACACGTCACGGATCTCAGTCCAGCGGCCAAAACGGTAGCCGTTGGTATGGTCGCCCTTGCTGGCTTGCACCAACTGCAACACCGGAACGTCGCGGCCTGGGTTGTTGCTGAAGAAGCCTTCGTCTTGCATGGCTTTGAAGGCGGTGTTGGTGGCGGGCACAAAACCGGTGGTTTTGGCCCACTCGGTCATCACCTTGTCGGACTTCAAGAAGTTCAAAAACTGAGCCACACCCTTGAACTCGTTGGCGCTGCGGTTGGGGGCGTTGAAAACCCACAAGGAAGCGCCACCAATGGTGCTGGCAAACGGTGCGTTCTTCACATCGGGCCAGTAAGGCAACTGGGCGGTGCCGAACTTGAATTTGGCGTCTTTGTTGATCGCCGCCAAACCGCCTGAGGACTGGGTCAGCATGGCGCATTCGCCACTGATGAATTTGGCCGCAGCGTCGTTGGAGCGGCCACCGTAGTCAAAACTTTTGTCTTTTTGCATGTCCACCAAGGTTTGGATCATGCGTTTGTTCAAGTCGTTATTCACATTCAGGCTGGCATTCAAACCATTGCGGCCATTGCCCTGGGTGCCAATCGGCACGTTGTGGCGCGAGCTGTGTTGCTCCAGCATGATCCAGGCGAGCCAAGTGGTGGTGAAGCCGCAAGCAGCCGCGTTGGTGGCGCGAATTTTTTTCGCTGCGCTCACCACCTCAGGCCAGGTTTTGGGTGGCTTGTTGGGATCCAGCCCGGCTTTTTCGAAGATGTCTTTGTTGTAGAACATCACGGCGGTGGATACGTTGAAGGGCATGGAGAGCAAATCGCCATTGGCCAAACCGTAGTAACCCCGCGCAGGCGGAATGAAGTCGGCGGAATTGAAAGCCACACCGGCGCGTTTGAACACCTCAGACACCGGCACCACCGCACCCTTGGCTTGCATCATGTCGCCCGAGCCCGCATCAAACATTTGCATGATGTGGGGCGGGTTGCCAGCCCGAAACGCGGCCACGGCGGCGGCACGCTGTTCGGGGTATTGGCCCTTGAACGACACGGTGACTTTGTAGTCTTTTTGGCTTTTATTGAAGTCTTCACCAAACCGCGCCATCAGCTCGCCCAAAGGCCCGGTCAGGCCGATCCACATTTGTATTTCCGTGGGCTGTTGTGCGAACACGGGCCATGCCGAAGTTGACAAGGCGGTTGCAGCCAACAGGCCGGTGAGTTTTCTGCGAAGGGTCTTCATGGGGACTTTCTAGAGTTGCAACGATGTAACGAACCTTGAACTCACCCCATTCTTGGTGCCGTGTGTGTCGGTTCTGTGAAAGCCCGTGATGGGTCTGGGCGGAGTCAATGGACGTCATGTCCTAGGGGTTTCCCTTGCTGCGGTAACATGCTTTTGCCTCGACAAAACACGAAATTTCAAGAGGCGGAACCATATGAACGCACCCACACCCCTGCACCAACTGTTAGCCACCGCCCCAGACACACCCCGTCTGCGCGAAATTCCCTACAACTACACCTCGTTTTCCGACCGCGAAATCGTGATCCGCCTGCTGGGCGAACGCGCTTGGCAGGTGCTGGATCGCTTGCGTACTGAGCGCCAAACCGGCCGCTCCGCCCGCATGCTCTACGAGGTGTTGGGCGATATCTGGGTGGTGCAGCGCAATCCCTATTTGCAGGACGATTTGCTGGACAACCCCAAGCGCCGCCAGTTGTTGGTCGATGCGTTGAAGCACCGCCTGGCTGAAGTGCAGCGCCGTCGCACGCCTAGCTCGGATGCAGAACGTGACCGCCATGTCGGTGAGTTGCTGGAGGCCGCGGGCCAAGCCGTTGCCAGCTTCTCCGCGTTTTTTGAGCAAGTGGCCCAACTGCGCAAGCAAGCGCACAAAGTGCTGGGCCGTGTGACGGCCAAAGACAACATCAAGTTCGACGGCCTCTCGCGTGTCTCCCACGTGACCGACGCCACCGACTGGCGCGTCGAATACCCCTTTGTGGTGCTCACGCCCGACACCGAGGCCGAGATGGCCAGCATGGTGGCGGCTTGTGTCGAGCTGGGCCTGACCATCATTCCACGCGGAGGCGGCACTGGCTACACCGGCGGTGCAGTGCCTCTGACTTGGAGCAGCGCCGTCATCAACACTGAAAAGTTGGAGGCGATGACCGAGGTGGAGTTCGTCACCTTGCCCGGTGTGGACAAACCCGTCGCCACCGTGTGGACCGAAGCCGGTGTGGTTACCCAGCGTGTGGCCGATGCGGCCGAGCGCGGTGGCCATGTGTTTGCGGTCGATCCCACATCGGCAGAAGCCTCTTGCATAGGTGGCAACATTGCCATGAACGCGGGCGGCAAGAAGGCGGTGCTCTGGGGCACGGCGCTGGACAACCTCGCCTCTTGGCGCATGGTCACCCCCGAAGCCAAATGGCTGGAGGTGGTGCGACTCAATCACAACCTGGGCAAGATCCACGACGTGGAAGTGGCCAGCTTCGAGCTGAAGTACTTTGACGCCACCGGCAAGAAACTCGAGTGTACCGAGAGGCTGGACATTCCCGGTCGCACCTTCCGCAAAGAGGGCCTCGGAAAAGACGTGACCGACAAATTCCTCGCGGGTCTGCCCGGCATTCAAAAAGAGGGCTGCGACGGCCTCATCACCAGCGCCCGCTGGATCGTCCACCAAATGCCCGCCCACACCCGCACCGTGTGCCTGGAGTTTTTCGGCAATGCCAAAGACGCGGTGCCGAGCATTGTGGACATCAAGGACTACATGTTCGCGCTCAACAAAGCGGGTGGCGTGGACACCGAGAACGGCAAGTCCAAGGTGGTGCTTGCGGGCCTGGAGCACCTGGACGACCGCTACCTCAAAGCCGTGGGCTACGCCACCAAGAGCAAACGCGGCGGCTTACCGAAGATGGTGCTGGTGGGCGACATCTGCGGCGACGACCCCGACGCCGTGGCCCGTGTCACCAGTGAAGTGGTGCGCCTGGCCAATGGCCGCTCGGGCGAAGGTTTTGTGGCCGTGAGCCCCGATGCACGCAAAAAGTTTTGGTTAGACCGCAAACGCACCGCGGCCATCAGCAAACACACCAATGCCTTCAAAGTGAATGAAGACGTGGTGATTCCGCTGCCCCGCATGGGTGAGTACACCGAGGGCATTGAGCGCATCAACATTGAACTCAGCCTGCAAAACAAACTGGCTTTGGTGGATGCGCTGGAGGCGTTTTTCCTTACCGGTAATTTGCCGCTGGGCAAGAGCGACGACGCGGGTGAGATTGCTTCAGCCGAGTTGCTCGAAGACCGCGTGCAACAAGCCTTGACCTTGCTGCGCGAGGTGCGCGGCTTATGGCACGGCTGGTTGACGAAGTTGGATGCGCCCGTGGCAGAAGGTGAGCGAACCCTGTTCGCCCAACTGCAAGACCACAGCCTGCGCGCCTCGTGGAAAACGCAAATCCGCACGCCGCTGCAAGCCATCTTCGCTGGTTCTTCGCTCAAGCCGATCGTGGACGAGTGCCAGAAGATTCACGGCCAAATTCTGAAGGGCCGCGTCTGGGTCGCCCTGCACATGCATGCCGGCGACGGCAATGTGCACACCAACATTCCGGTGAACTCCGACAACTACGACATGCTGCAAACCGCCCACCACGCGGTGGCACGCATCATGAAGTTGGCGCGCAGCTTGGACGGTGTGATCTCGGGCGAGCACGGCATTGGCATCACCAAACTCGAATTCCTCACCGACGCCGAAATTGCCGACTTCACCGCCTACAAATTGAAGGTGGATCCGCAAGGCCGCTTCAACAAAGGCAAGCTGCTGCGTGATGCCTCGTTCGATGGCGTGACGCTCAAAGCCGACCTCACCAATGCCTACACACCGAGCTTCGGGTTGATGGGGCATGAGTCCCTCATCATGCAGCAAAGCGACATTGGCGCCATTGCTGATTCGGTGAAAGACTGCCTGCGCTGCGGCAAATGCAAACCCGTGTGTGCCACCCATGTGCCGCGTGCCAATTTGCTCTACAGCCCGCGCAACAAAATTTTGGCGACCTCGCTCTTGGTGGAGGCTTTCCTCTACGAAGAACAAACTCGGCGCGGCATCAGCATCAAACATTGGCAAGAGTTTGAAGACGTGGCCGACCACTGCACCGTCTGCCACAAATGCCTCACGCCCTGCCCGGTGAACATCGACTTTGGCGATGTGTCCATGAACATGCGCAACCTGCTGCGCAAAATGGGGCAAAAGAGTTTCCGTCCTGCAGCGGAGTTTCAGTCCTGGTTCATCGGCACCACCAGCCCCAAGGCGATTGCTTTTGGCCATGCCCTCACCAACCTCAGCTTCAAAGCCCAGCGTTTGGGTAACGATGTGCTGAAAGTGCTGGCACGCGGGCAAACCAAGGCCCCACCGGCCACCGTGGGTAAGCCGCCCATCAAAGAGCAGGTGATTCACTTCATCAATAAAAAGATGCCGGGCGGCCTGCCAAAGAAAACCGCACGCGCTTTGCTGGACATTGAAGACGCCAACTACGTGCCCATCATCCGCAACCCACAGGCCACCACGAGTGACACGGAAGCGGTGTTTTATTTCCCCGGCTGCGGCTCCGAGCGTTTGTTCTCGCAAGTGGGCCTGGCGACGCAAGCCATGCTCTGGCATGCCGGCGTGCAAACCGTGTTGCCCCCCGGGTATTTGTGCTGCGGCTACCCGCAGCGCGGCTCGGGCCAGTTCGACAAAGCCGACAAAATCATCACCGACAACCGTGTGCTCTTCCACCGCGTGGCCAACACGCTGAACTACCTGGACATCAAAACCGTGGTGGTGAGCTGTGGCACCTGCTACGACCAATTGCAGGGTTACCAGTTCGAGAAAATTTTCCCCGGCTGCCGCATCGTGGACATCCACGAATACTTGTTGGAGAAGGGCATCACCTTGGGCGCGGCCCAAGGCGCTGGTTATCTCTACCACGACCCCTGCCACAGCCCCATGAAACAACAAGCGCCGATGAAAACCGTGACGGCCTTGATGGGTGACCGCGTGGTCGAAAGCAAACGCTGCTGCGGCGAAAGCGGCGGCTTGGCCACCTCACGCCCCGACGTGTCCACGCAAATTCGTTTCCGCAAAGAAGAAGAAATCCGCAAAGGCGAAGCCCAACTGCGCGCCACGGGTGCAGTGAACGCAGACCAAAACGTGAAGATCCTCACCTCTTGCCCAAGCTGTTTGATGGGCCTCTCGCGCTACCAAGAAGACCTGAAAACCGGCCTGCTGGAAGCCGACTACATCGTCGTCGAAATGGCCAAACAAATCCTCGGTGAGGAGTGGATGCCGGAGTACGTGGCCAAAGCGAATGCGGGGGGGATTGAGAGGGTGTTGGTGTGAGGCCAATGTCTGGTGGAATGAGCTTCCGGGTCATGCGTGGTGTTCTGAGAGTCATCAAGTAAGCGGGGGCTTCATGACTTATATGCTTCAAGCTCTTGTCGCTAAATCGGGAGCCTTCCCAAAGGACTTGCCTCATTCGCTTCGCGTTGTCGCCTTGGAGGCCGGGGTTGAAATGATTCCGCTGACCGATGATGTGCTGCGTGGTCATGGGTTACCGTCACTACCGCTTACTGACGAAGGCTTTGCTGAATTGCCAGAGGTGCTGACTGTTTTTTGCTCTGCAGTTGGCAAAAATGGATCTATCGCCTACATTGAAGCCGAATACTTTGGTGGCGTCGGGATGCAAGCAAGTTGTTTGTTTCTCGACGGGGTACTGATGTCCGAACCCTTGGTCTCAGACGACGCAATCAATCGCGCACTTAGAGTTCTTGGCGTTGCCGGAAGCGAGGCATGCGACGAATTTGATTCCATCGGTCTCGGGCGTAAGCGCCATACGAACAAATGGATCGAATAGTCGAGCTTTCTCTCCACACGGCTAGCCAGTGTTAACTGCCAGCAAGGAACGAAAATGCAATCCACCCTGGAAACAATTGAAGCCGAAGTCTTGCGCCTTCCCGCCGCCGAGCGTTCGCGCCTGCTGGATCGCCTGATTGCCAGTCTCGATGCCGACCAAGCCATCGAGCAAGCCTGGGATGCCGAGGCCGCACGCCGTGATGCAGAAATCGAAAGTGGCGCTTCTGTGCCCGTGGATGGCAAAGAAG
>JBJTHI010000154.1:0-5350 GCA_046094425.1 Burkholderiales bacterium
CGGATATGCATCGGGGCCAGCACAAGCAGCTTGGGCAACCAAGCCGTTCATGCAATCAAGGCCGGATATAAGGACGCAGCCGACTTCTTCACCACACCACACCGATTGCGCTTGTCAGCCGGGAGGCATCCATATAAGACAACACATGAGCATCAACCGCCGTTCCAAAAACATCACCGAAGGCGTGGCACGCGCCCCGAATCGTTCGATGTACTACGCCCTGGGCTATGAAGCAGGCGACTTCAAAAAACCCATGATCGGCGTGGCCAATGGCCATTCCACCATCACCCCGTGTAACGCAGGCCTGCAAAAGCTGGCCGATGCTGCCGTGGCCGGCATTGAAGAAGCGGGAGGCAACGCGCAAATTTTCGGCACCCCCACCATTTCCGACGGCATGGCCATGGGCACTGAAGGCATGAAATACAGCCTGGTGTCGCGCGAAGTGATTGCCGATTGCATTGAAACCTGTGTGGGCGGCCAGTGGATGGACGGCGTGCTGGTGGTGGGTGGTTGCGACAAAAACATGCCCGGCGGCATGATCGGCATGCTGCGTGCCAACGTGCCCGCCATTTATGTTTACGGGGGCACAATTTTGCCTGGGCGCTACAAGGGCCAGGACCTGAATATCGTCAGCGTGTTCGAGGCCGTGGGCCAGTTCACCTCCGGCCACATGAGTGAGGAAGACTTCTGTGAAATCGAGCGCCGCGCCATTCCCGGCAACGGTTCGTGTGGCGGCATGTACACCGCCAACACCATGAGCTCGTCTTTTGAAGCCCTGGGGATGGCCCTGCCCTATTCCAGCACCATGGCCAACCCCCATGATGAAACCGCCAACAGCGCCAAAGAAGCCGCTCGCGTGCTAGTGGAAGCGGTGAAAAACGACTTGAAGCCGCGCGACATCGTGACCAAAAAGGCCATCGAAAACGCCGTGGCCGTCATCATGGCCACAGGCGGCTCCACCAACGCCGTGCTGCACTACCTGGCCATCGCCCACGCCGCGCAAGTGGACTGGACGATTGACGACTTTGAGCGCATGCGCAAGAAAATTCCCGTGCTGTGCGACTTGAAGCCCTCGGGCAAATACCTGGCCGTTGATTTACACCAAGCCGGTGGCATTCCTCAGGTCATGAAAACGCTGCTGGCTGCGGGACTGTTGCACGGCGACTGCATGACCATCACAGGCAAAACCGTGGCTGAAAACCTGGCCGACATTCCCGATGTGCCGCGCGCCGATCAGGACGTGATTCGTCCCATCGACAAGCCCATTTATGCAGAAGGCCACCTGGCCATCCTCAAGGGAAATTTGTCGCCTGAGGGCTGCGTCGCCAAGATCACTGGCCTGAAAAACCCGGTCATCACCGGCCCTGCGCGCGTGTTCGACGACGAACAATCGGCCCTCGCGGCCATCATGGCTCGGAAAATCGTCGCTGGCGACGTGATGGTGCTGCGTTACCTCGGCCCCAAAGGCGCGCCTGGTATGCCAGAAATGCTGGCCCCGACAGGTGCGCTCATCGGCCAAGGCCTGGGCGAATCGGTGGGCCTCATCACTGATGGCCGTTTCTCCGGTGGCACCTGGGGCATGGTGGTCGGCCACGTCGCGCCCGAAGCTTATGCGGGTGGCGTGATTGCCCTGGTGCAAGAAGGCGACAGCATCACGATCGACGCGCACACACTGAGCTTGAACCTGCATGTCAGCGACGAAGAATTAACCAAACGCCGCGCCGCCTGGAAAACCCCCGAGCCGCGTTACACCCGGGGCGTGTTGGCCAAGTTCTCGCGCAATGCGTCCAGTGCCAGTACAGGCGCCGTTCTAGATCGGTGGGACACCTAAAAACCGGATGCCCAGCAACAGCTTGTCGAGAATGTTTACAGCCAACGAGCAATACCGTGAAAAATTCTCGCAAGTCATTGTTTTAAATAGACCTATTTTCGTGGCACCGAAATTGCCTTGTGTGATGCGTGGTTTATATGGATGCCTCCCGGCTGACAAGCGCAATCGGTGTGGTGTGGTGAAGAAGTCGGCTGCGTCCTTATATCCGGCCTTGATTGCATGAACGGCTTGGTTGCCCAAGCTGCTTGTGCTGGCCCCGATGCATATCCGCTGACAAGCGCCTCATCTCCTAGAGCGGACTGTTGATGTCCGTCCACACATTCAGGTTTGGCTCGTCCCGGTCTGACCTGTTTCACATCACTTCACTTCTTGCCGCCTTGCCAGCCTTCTAAGGCTGACCATATCCTTTCTCAAAGGTTGGTTGGTTGTTGATCAATCAGCCACTTGGGCCTCACGCCCCTTGGGGGCGCTGGCTTTGGTGGCCGTGCTGGTAATCCTGTTCTTTGGCCGTCACAGCCCAGATCGCTCGGGCCATCTTGGCCGCCTGAGCCACGATGACCACATTGGCCGGTCTGCGCTGCTGAATGTTTTGCAACCAGGCTGTGGGCTGTTTGCTGTGGAACAGCACGCTCCTGGCACCATGAATGAGCAAGGTGCGCAGGTAGGTATCTCCGCGCTTGGAGATGGCACCGAGCCGAACTTTGCCACCCGTGCCGCTTTGCTTGGGCACCAACCCCAGCCAGGCACAGAACTCACGCCCGGACTTGAAGGCACTGGCCTGCCCCATGGTGGCAATGGCTGCCGTCGCCGTGAGCAACCCCACCCCGGGGATTTGCGCCACGCGCTGCATGTCAGCGTCTTGCTTGAGTTGCTGGGCCAGTCGTTTCTCGATGGCCTGCATGTCTTGGCTCAACGCTTTGATACGCTGCACTTGCTCGCGCAGGCTGTCGAGCACCATTTGCGGCAGTTGATCCACCAAGCCTTGCAGGGCCTGCTCCATGTCTTTGAACACAGCCTTGCGACCTTTGGCAAAGATGGCCCCAAACTCGTACAGCAAGCCCCGCAGCGCGTTGGTTTGCATGGTGCGCATCTTCATCAAAAGTTCGCGCTGGCGGTGCAGGGTGAGCGTGGCTTGTTGGGCCACGCTTTTGATGCCAACGCACTTGATGCCCGGCTGCTGCACCGCCAACCAGATGGCCCGTGCATCGGTTGCATCGGTTTTGTTGCCGCTCACAAAGGGACGCACGATTTTGGCGTGCAGCAAATGCACGGTGTGCCCCAGTGTTGTGAGCACTCTGGCCCAGTGGTGCGCGCTGCCGCAGGCTTCGATGGCGATCACACTCGGTGAGCGATTGGCAAAGTACTCGGTCACACGGGCGCGTTTGAGCGCCATGTTGATGATCTCGCCGGTGTTCATATCGACCGTGTGCAGTTGAAAGACGTTTTTGGCAATGTCCAGCCCGATGACTTGCTGGCCGTTCAAAGTCCCGATGATTTGTCCTGCGCTTGTGTGTACGCTCATGCCTGGATTACGATTCATGACGGATCCTCTGTGGTGTTTGTGAAGACCGTGGTCTATCACGCTTGGGCACTTTGATGCCGTATCCATCAGAGGATCCACCCCACTGCATTGCAGCAGCGGTTCCCCCTCCTTGGTTAGCGGCTGTTCAGCACTCTTCACCGATCAGCTCCTTCTTGTCCCCGCGGGGAGGGAGGCATCCATAACATCTTCTTGAAATCAAAGATGGTTTTTGCCGCTGGCGCTGGGGGGCAAGCCCCCAGACCCCCAAGGGGTAAAGCAGCCAAGCCGCAAGGGGTAAACCGTTTCTCACGAAACGGTCCTGGCAAGCCGGAACCCCACGTCGTCGACCCGGTTGCCGGGGGTGTCCCCGTAGCGATTGGCAGACCGCAGATCCGGCGGGTAGTTGTTCCACGAACCGCCCCGGAACACCCGGCGACTGCTGCCACTTTCCCACGCGCTGCCGTCTGCTGGCGCTCCCCGGTAGCTCTCTTCATAACCGTCTTGCACCCACTCCCACACGTTGCCGTGCATGTCGTGCAAGCCCCAAAGGTTCGCCGGGTAAATGCCCACCGGCGTCGTCTTGTCTGATTTGCGTCCCGCCGTCGGGGCGCCTCCATACGTATAACTGGCGTCGTAGTTGGCCCACTCTGCGCTCATCAACCCATCGGGCGTGCTGTACAGCCCCTTCGTGCCCGCCCGGCACGCGTATTCCCATTCCGACTCGCTGGGCAGGCGGTATCTGCCTGGGTCGTCCTCCGCTATACCCAGCTTGGTGTTGAGCCACGTTGCGTATTCTTGGGCTTGGTGCCAGCTCACGTTAATCACCGGCCTCTTGCCTCTGCCCCAGCCTTGGTCATCCGCCTTGTGCTGCGTGCCGCCATCTGCCACGCACGCATCCCACTCCTCAAACGTCACCGGGTATCGGCCCATGGTCACGTTGTAGCCAATCGTTACTTCGTGTTGCGGTCCCTCATTGTCTAAACGCCCCGGCTCGTCCGCTGGGCTGCCTATCGAGAACCTGCCGCTGGGCAGCACCACCATCTCGGGTGCCCAGGGTGCGTCTCGGAACACTTGCCCTACCGCTCGACCTTGTACGGGCGGCGGTGGTGCTGCGGGCTTGACAGCGTCGGCTTGCAGCTCATTCACATGCGCGCGCAGATGGCGCAGCTCGGCGCGCTCCTGCGCCGCCTCGCGGTAAGCCTGCCCCGGGTAAACCACCCGTTCATCCAGCCCGCACTTCGGGCATACAGGGTTGCCAGCCTCACGGCCGCAGGCTTCTTGGTTGATCAGGCAATGATTGTTAGTCATGGTGTTGTCTTCTTGAACTCAAAAAAAGTGGTTTGGCTGCTGGCGCTGGGGGGCAAGCCCCCCCAGACCCCCAAGGGGTAAAGCAGCCAAGCCGCGAGGGGTAAACCGTTTCTCACGAAACGGTCCTGGCAAGCCGGAACCCCAAGTTGTCGTCCCGGTCGTCGGGGGTGCCCCAGAAGCGATTGGCAGACCGCAAGTACTGCGGGTTGTCGCCCCACGAACCGCCCCGAATCACCCGGCGACCACAACTTGCATCATTGGCGCGGTGGGCATCTCCATCGCTGGGCTGACCTTTGTCGTATCCCGGCTCATAACAGTCTTGTACCCATTCCCACACGTTGCCACTCATGTCGTGCAGGCCCCATGAATTGGCCTTGTCCCGGGTACACCACCCGGTCGTCCATGCCGCATTTGGGGCACAACGGGTTGCCAGCGACGCGACCGCAGGCGCTTTGGTTGATCAGGCACAGTGCATTGTTCATGTTCTGCAGTGTCTTACTTGCGTTTTATGTGACCATTGCGATGGCCGATCGTGATCAGGGTGCCGCCGTCTAACAAATAGCGTTTATCTGCCGCGCCACCCAGCCCTGAATCTGCGCAGGTGCACATCGCGGCAGGTAAACCGTGTTGAACTGAACCATGGCGCAGGTGGTGGCGGGTCGGCGGGTGGCTAAAGGGGATTGGATCGA
>JBJTHI010000155.1:0-5150 GCA_046094425.1 Burkholderiales bacterium
TGCCCGCCCTGCATATTGGCCACATCACGTTGGCGAATCGCTTGTTTGTTGCCCCGATGGCGGGTGTGACGGACAGGCCGTTTCGCCAACTGTGCAAACGTCTGGGCGCAGCCTATGCCGTGAGTGAGATGGTGACTTCGCGCAAAGACCTGTGGAACTCGCTCAAAACCAGCCGCCGCGCCAACCACGACGGTGAAGTCGCGCCCATTTCAGTGCAGATTGCTGGCACCGAAGCCAGCATGATGGCCGAGGCGGCGGCTTACAACATAGACCGTGGCGCGCAAATCATTGACATCAACATGGGCTGCCCGGCCAAAAAAGTTTGCAATAAATGGGCGGGTTCAGCCTTGATGCAAGACGAACCGTTGGCCCTAAGCATCATTGAAGCCGTGGTCGCAGCCTGCGCCCCGCACAACGTTCCCGTCACCTTGAAAATGCGCACTGGCTGGTGCGACACCGAACGCAATGCTTTGGGTTTAGCGCGTGCTGCTGAAGCAGCCGGTGTGGCCATGGTGACCGTGCATGGCCGCACCCGCGAGCAGGGCTACAAAGGGTTTGCCGAATACGACACGGTCGCCGCCGTGAAAGCCGCCTTGCGCATTCCCGTGGTCGCCAATGGCGATATCAACAGCCCAGAAAAAGCACGCGAGGTCTTGGCCTACACCCAAGCCGACGCGCTCATGATAGGCCGCGCTGCTCAGGGCCGCCCCTGGATCTTCCGCGAGATCAACCATTTTTTGGAAACTGGCGAACACCTCCCAGCACCTGAGGTGTTGCAAGCCAAGGCCTGGTTGATCGAACACCTGCACGACCACTACAGCCTCTATGGCGAGCACACCGGCGTGCGAACGGCGCGCAAACACATCGGCTGGGCGGTGCGTGGCTTGCCCGGTGGCGAAGCCTTCCGCGACGAGATGAATACCCTGGACTCCAGCCGCGCGCAATTGCAGCGTTTGAGTGGGTGGTTTGACGCATTGGCTGATGTCCACCATTTGTTGCCTCAACAACGTGCAGCCGCCGCCAACGATGCGCTCGGCCTGCTGCAAGCCTGAACTTCATTCACCGCCATGAGTAATCAAAACAAAAAACACATTGAAGAATGCATACGCGAAAGCCTGGAGGCTTACTTCAAAGACCTGCGTGGCGTGGAGCCCAGCGCCATGTACGACATGATTCTTCAAGTAGTGGAAAAACCGCTGCTTGATGTGGTGATGAAAAAAGCCGAAGGCAACCAAAGCCGCGCCGCCGAGTGGTTGGGCATCAACCGCAATACGCTGCGGCGTAAGTTGGTGGAGCACAAACTGGTGAAGTGACCAGGCGATGTCTCATGCAGCCCATAACAGTCACCTTCAATGAGGTATTTGACGTTGTCAAGTCGCGTGGTTCGGACGGGCGCCTCCAAAGAACACAGTTCGGCTTTTCGACGAGTGAATTCAAGAAATATGGCGTTTCGGTTCCAGGCTTTCCTCGCGTTTGTAAAGGCGACACCGTGACAGTACTGCTGCGAGAGCAAAACAATTGGCAAACCCTCTTGGGTTGGTACAACCACTCAACCTCTGAATTTGCGCTGCACGACTATCGCGGATTGTTCTTGGTTGCCCTGATTTTTCTTTTCGCAGCGCTGCTTTTCTTTGGCCTTGGCGGGGGCAACTATGGACTCTTGCTGACACTTTTTTCTCTTCTCGGATGCGGGTACTGGGGCATGTCTGCTTTTCGGGCCTATCGTGTGAAACAGAAACTCATCGCCATTGCAAAAGAAAACCGTTCGGGCTGAGCCTGTCGAAGCCCCTTAGCCAATAGCCTCCGCACGCTGCCCTTCGACAGGCTCAGGGCGAACGGAGTGAAAGAAGAATCCATCCATGTACGCCCTCCTCTCCGTCTCCGACAAAACCGGCATCCTCGACTTCGCCCGCGAGTTGCACCAGCTCGGCGTTCAACTGCTGTCCACTGGCGGCACAGCCAAACTCTTGAGTGAAGCAGGCCTGCCCGTCACCGAGGTGGCCGACCACACAGGCTTCCCGGAAATGCTCGATGGCCGGGTGAAAACTTTGCACCCCATGATCCACGGCGGTTTGCTCGCACGGCGCGACCACCCCGAGCATGTGGCGGCGATTGAGCAGCACGACATTTCGCCCATCGACCTCTTGGTGGTCAACCTCTATCCCTTTGAAGCCACGGTCGCCAAACCCGGTTGCACCTTGGAGGACGCGATTGAAAACATCGACATTGGCGGCCCGGCCATGGTGCGCTCGGCCGCGAAAAACTGGAAAGACGTGGCGGTGCTCACCGATGCGTCGCAGTACGCCCAGGTGCTGGCTGAACTGAAAGCAGGCGGTATCAAAAAGGAAACCAAGTTCGCTTTGTCCGTCGCCGCATTCAACCGCATTGCGCAGTACGACGCCGCCATCAGCGACTACCTCTCCAGCTTGCAAGAAGGTGGCAGCCGCAGTGAATTCCCCGGCCAAAGCAACGGCAGCTTCATCAAGCTGCAAGACCTGCGTTACGGCGAGAACCCGCACCAAGCCGCCGCTTTCTACCGCGATCTGTATCCCGCCCCCGGCTCCCTCGTCACCGCCGTGCAATTGCAAGGCAAGGAACTGAGCTACAACAACATTGCCGATGCCGATGCGGCTTGGGAATGTGTGAAGAGTTTTGAGACCCCCACCTGCGTCATCGTCAAACACGCCAACCCCTGCGGCGTGGCCGTGGGCGCACATGCGGCCGAGGCCTACAGCAAAGCCTTCAAAACCGACCCTACCTCGGCCTTCGGGGGCATCATTGCCTTTAACACCGTGGTGGACTTGGCGGCCGCGCAGTTGGTCGCTAAACAGTTCGTTGAGGTGTTGATTGCTCCGAGCTACACCGACGAAGCCCTGGCCGTGTTCGCCGCCAAAGCCAACACCCGTGTGCTGAAAATTTCCCTCGATGGGGTGGACAGAAACGCAAGCAGCGCCTGGCAACAAGGCCGCAATGCCATGGACGCCAAACGGGTGGGTTCAGGCCTGCTGCTGCAAAGCGCAGACAACCGCGAGGTGCAGCGCAGCGAGTTGAAAGTGGTCACCACGCTGCAACCCACGCCCGCGCAAATGGACGACCTGATGTTCGCCTGGAAAGTGGCCAAGTATGTGAAAAGCAATGCCATCGTGTTTTGCGGCGGCGGCATGACCTTGGGCGTGGGCGCAGGCCAGATGAGCCGCATCGACTCGGCCCGCATCGCCAGCATCAAGGCCGAGAATGCCTCCCTCACCTTGAAGGGCTCCGCAGTGGCCAGCGACGCTTTCTTCCCCTTCCGCGACGGCCTCGATGTAGTGATCGACGCCGGTGCCACCTGTGTGATTCAACCGGGTGGTTCGGTGCGTGATGATGAGGTGATCGCGGCTGCCAACGAGCGCGGCATTGCCATGGTGCTGACGGGGGTGCGGCACTTCAGGCACTGAGGCGGCAGTGCTGCACCGCTTTTCTGCTTTGTTGTGAGGTGAATGGTTATGCGGTGCACTGCGTCGGGATATGCTCCCGACAGCGCACTCACTTTCTTTTGCTTGCCCAAAAGAAAGTAAGCAAAGAAAAGGGCACCCCGAATCCGGCGGTCCCGGGGTACCGGGACTGCTCTGCGCTGCTCGGACAAGACGGGAAGTTCAGAAACTCGCCCTGCGGGCTCAAACATCTGAACTTCTTTTTCCGTCTTGCCCTGCGCTGCTCGACGCCTCCCACGGAGACTCCAAGAGCGAACACCAGCAGGCGGCTCGTTTGGCTGCGCCAAACATCGCGGCGATGCCCAGCGAGCCGTGGTGTATTGGCTCTTGGGCCCCCTTGAGACGAGCTGAGCAGCACAGCGGGAGGCGGGAAGAGAAGCGCAGATGTTTGAGCCCGTACTCGGGCGAGTTCTGCGCTTCCCGCCTTCCGCGAGCAGCGCAAGGCAGCCCCGGTACTCCGGGGCCTCGGAACCGGGGTCGCCTTTTCTTTGCTTACTTTCTTTTGGCGAAGCAAAAGAAAGTGAGTGCGCTGTCGGGCGCACATCCCGACGCAGTGCCAAGAACACCAAACACTCTCACACGCAAGCAACCCAGAAAAGCCGCCAGCCAGCGGCCACCGGCTACCATTCGCCCCCATGTCCCTCGCCCAAGCCGTTGGCCTGTTGTTGTCCTTCTTGGCTCGCCTCATCACCGGCGCGCAAGGTCATTGGTATGGGTGCCCGCCCAAGGCCGAGCAGCGCATTTATTTCGCCAACCACCAAAGCCACTTCGACTGGGTGTTGATTTGGGCCGCCTTGCCCGCTGAGTTGCGCAACACCACCCGGCCGATTGCGGCGCGTGACTACTGGACTTCATCCAAACTCAAACACTGGATCACCCGCGAAGTGTTCAATGCGGTGTACGTGAGCCGCGAACGCACGGCGGATGAAGACCCGCTGGAGCCTCTGATGGAAGCGCTGCGCCACGGCGACTCCTTGGTCATCTTTCCCGAAGGCACCCGTGGCAACAAGGCCGACCCCGCCATGTTCAAAGCGGGGCTCTTTCATTTGGCCGAGGCTTTTCCTGAGGTGCAGTTGATTCCGGCCTGGGTGGACAACGTGCAGCGTGTCATGCCCAAAGGTGAGGTGGTGCCGGTGCCGCTGCTGTGTTCGGTCACGTTTGGCGCGCCGTTGCGTGTGGAGCCTGGTGAAGACAAACGCGCGTTTCTGGCGCGAGCACGACAAGCCGTGATAGACCTGAGAGAGGTCGATTGATGGGCGCCTTACGCGACCTCACCGTATCGCAGCAAGTGGCCTTGCTGTTCGTCTCGTTATTCGGCGTATTACTGCTGGCCACCTTTGCGCTCTTCTGGCGCAGTTTGCGGCTGGAAACACCCGAGCAGCGTGAATCACACGAAGCCACCAAACGCGACTTGCGGGCGGTGTGGATCGGTGCGGTGTTGTTCTGGGTGTCTTGGGCGCTGGGCGGGGTGGTGGGCACGCTGTTGTTTGCGGTGGTGTCGTTTTTGGCCTTTCGGGAATTCATCACCCTGAGCCACACCCGCCGCGCCGACCACCGCAGCTTATAGCTGGCTTTTTTGGTGGTGTTGCCCGCGCAGATTGTATTGGTGGGAAATAAAAACTTTGCGCTGTTTTCAGTCTTCATCCCGGTTTATGTGTTCTTCGCCCTTCCGGTGGG
>JBJTHI010000156.1:0-11208 GCA_046094425.1 Burkholderiales bacterium
CTCGCCGAAGCACAGTACAGGTTCAATCGCCGCTTCAATCTCAGCTCCATCTTGCCCCGCCTCTTGCGGGCCGCTTGCCTCACTACCCCTCGCAACGCCAGGTTCATTCGTGCAGCTGAGGTTTGTCGCTAATCAGGCAAGCGGTTGACCTTGTTGCGTGATGCGATGACCCGTGCAGCAACCGGTGATGGGGATCTGACTCACCGTATACCGGCGGATGGTCAAGACGAACTCGCAGGCATCGCTGCGAGCTTCAATCGTTTTGTGGACAAGATTCAAACCACCTTGGTGGAGATCCGAGACACCAGCGAATCGGTTCGCGTGGCCAGTGGAGAGATTGCCGTTGGTAACCAGGATCTCTCCGCAAGAACCGAGCAGACCTCTTCCAACCTGCAACTGGCAGCGAGCTCGATGGAACAGATGACCGGCGCAGTCGGTCAGTCGGCCCAAACCGCCCGACAAGCCAACCAGCTCGCCGCATCAGCGGCGGAATCCGCCACAAAAGGCGGCGAGGTGGTGGCTCAGGTGGTAACCAGCATGAACAGGATCACTGACAGTTCACGCCAAATTGGCGAAATCATTGGCGTGATTGACGGCATCGCATTCCAAACCAATATCCTGGCGTTGAACGCTGCCGTCGAAGCCGCCAGGGCAGGCGAGCAGGGCCGTGGTTTCGCAGTGGTGGCTGGGGAAGTGCGCTCCCTGGCACAACGATCGGCACAAGCAGCCAAAGAGGTCAAAGCGTTAATTGACACATCGGTCAATAACGTGAACTCGGGCGCTGCGCTGGTGAGCCAAACAGGCACTGCCATGCAGGAACTGGTGGTCAGTGTTCGCAAAGTATCTGACATGATCGGTGAGATTGCCGCCGCTTCCAAAGAGCAACGTGAAGGCATCTCCCTCGTCAACACCTCGGTCGCACAGCTCGATCAGATGACGCAACAGAATGCCGCCTTGGTGGAACAGTCAGCAGCCGCAGCCACCAGTCTCAAGGATCAAGCACAGCGATTGGCTCAAACAGTTGCGATCTTCAAAATTGATGCTGGCCCAACCTGACAACCTCGCATCGGCGCGCCAGCTTCGCTAAGACCTCCTCTCACGCGGCAGGCGAAAAACATCACCTCACAGCAGCCAGCACCGTTCCACCGCAAGGCCCAAAACCAATGCGCTTGACGCCGACGCGTTCACACACACCGCGCAAGTGCACGGTGTCGCCATCCTGCAGAAAAGTTCGCTCTTCGCCGCTGGGCAGTCGCAGAGGCAGCTTGCCGTTTTGCGTGAGTTCTAACAAGGAGCCCGCTTGATCGGGCAGTGGGCCTGACAAGGTGCCGGAGCCGAGCAAATCGCCTGGCATTAAATTGCATCCGCCCGCCGTGTGGTGGGCCACGAGTTGGGCGGCTGTCCAGTACGCGGCTTGCGCGCTATTGCTGTGCGCCAGCCGAAACGGCGCTTGGTTTTGCTCGCGCATGGCGGCGCTTTGTAGCCACACCTCTAAGTTAATGTCGAGTGCGCCTTCGGCCAGATCAAGCGCATCGTTCAAGTAGGGCAATGGGGCCGGGTCACCCGCAGTGCGTTGCAGCGGGCCACGAAATGGGGCCAAGGCTTCCATCGTGACCACCCAGGGTGAGAGGGTGCTGGCAAAGTTTTTCGACAGAAAAGGCCCGAGTGGTTGGTACTCCCAAGGCTGGATGTCGCGCGCCGACCAGTCGTTGAAGAGCGCCACACCGAACAGGTGTTCATGCGCTTGCTGGATGGCAATGGGCTCGCCCAAGGCGTTGCCTCTGCCCATCAAAAAGCCCAGCTCCAACTCATAGTCCAGCCGCTGGCTTGCGCCAAATTGCGGTGTGTCGCTGGCCCCTTTGGTTTGACCCTGTGGCCTGCGAATGGGTGTGCCACTGACCACAATGGACGAGCTGCGGCCGTGGTAACCAATGGGCACCCATCGGTAGTTGGGTAACAGGGGGTTGTCTGGGCGAAACAATTTGCCCACCGTGGTGGCGTGGTGAATGCCGGTATAAAAATCGGTGTAGTCGCCGATGCGTGCGGGCAGGGTGAATTCCACCTGGGCTTGCGGCAGCAAACAAGCAGCGGCCAGCGTTTGCTGGCTGGCTCCCACGCGCAACAGGTGCGACAGCGCCAAACGTAATGCAGACCACGCTGCTGGCCCCAGGGCCATGAAGGCATTGAGTGAATCGCCCGCTGCTGCCTGTGCTGCACGCCGCGTGAGTTCATCACCCGCCAACAGGCCACGTGCGCAGGCTTGATGCAAGTCCAGCACTTGGTCGCCAATGGCTACACCGCCACGCCAATGCTGGCCAGGGCCTGTTGGGCGAAACACCGCAAAAGGCAGGTTTTGAATGGGGAAGTCGGTCTGTGGGTCTTGTGCCGAGGCAACCCAACTGGTCAGCAGGGGGTCGTGGGTTTCGTTGAGTGTGGGCATGGCTTGCCTAGCGCCTCGTGGGATCAAAGTTTTTCTGCAACCCCTGCCAGCAGCGCGCGTAGTCCGTCTGCAATTGCGGGCATTGCAAGGCCCAAGGCGTGGGAGAAATCACCTGGGTGGTTTCAAACATGAAGGCCATGGTGTCTTGAATGTGGTCCGGGCGCGTGGTGTCGGCAGCGCTGGCTTTGGCGAAGGTGTCGGCGTCGGGGCCGTGGCCGATCATGCAGTTGTGCAGGGAGGCACCGCCAGGCACAAAACCCTCGGCCTTGGCGTCGTAAGCGCCGTGGATCAAACCCATGAATTCGCTGGCCACATTGCGGTGGAACCAAGGCGGGCGGAAGGTGTTTTCCATAGAGAGCCAGCGCGGCGGGAAGATGACGAAGTCAATGTCGTCCACCCCAGGCGCAAAGCTCGGTGATTGCAGCACCAAAAAAATCGACGGGTCGGGATGGTCGTAACTGATGGAGCCTATGGTGTTGAAGCGACGCAAATCGTATTTGTAGGGCGCGTAGTTGCCATGCCAGGCCACCACGTCCAGCGGGTAGTGGCCCACGCTGGCTTGCCACATGCGGCCTTGAAAGCGCGTGACCAATTCAAATGCGCCTTCTTGGTCTCGGTAAGCGGCCACGGGGGTGAGAAAGTCGCGCGGGTTGGCCAGGCCGTTGGAGCCAATCACGCCCAGGTCGGGCAGCTTAAAGAGGGCACCAAAGTTTTCGCAGACATAACCGCGCGCTTGGCCGTCGGGCAACTGCACTTGAAAACGAACACCACGTGGAATGACGGCAATTTCTTGCGGCTCCACTTGCAACACGCCCAACTCGGTGGCGATCAGCAGGCGACCTTGCTGGGGCACGATGAGCAATTCGGCATCGGCATCGTAGAAAAACCGCGACTCCATCGAGCGGTTGGCAGCGTAGCAGTGAATGCCGCAGGCGCTGTTGCCTGCCAGGGTGACCATGCCGTCGATGAAATCAGTGGCTTGTTCAGGTGCAGGCATGGGCAAGGGATCCCAGCGCAACTGATTCGGTGGTATAGGCACTTGGTCAAACTGACTCATCCAACACGGAGCTATGGATGGTGCCAGCACAAACGGCTGGTGCATGGCCGCAGGCCGAATGCGGTAAAGCCAGCTGCGCCGGTTGTGGTGGCGGGGCGCGGTGAAGGCCGTGCCCGACAACTGCTCGGCGTAAAGACCGTAGGGTGCACGCTGCGGTGAATTGCGGCCTTGCGGCAGGGCACCTGCCAAAGCCTCGGTAGCGAACTCGTTGGCAAAACCGCTTTGGTAAACAAGTGAATGAGAGGTCATGGCTGCAAACTCCAGTTTGAGCGGCTCAGAAAGTAAGATGACTTATTTTAGTTGCGTGCGCAACTACTTTGTCAAGCTGACTCTTACAAGCACTGCATTGCGCGATTTCGTATAGTCGTTCGGCGTCCGTCCACCACCCCATTCCGAGAGCGTTTCCCTTGCCCTCTTCCAAGCCACGTTTCGTTTTAGAGCAGACCCTCACCTACCGTCTGCACCGCCTGTCCAAAACCACGGACAGAGCCACCCAAGCGGTTTATGCCAACGAGGCAGGCATAGGCCTCAGTGAAGCGCGCTGCCTGACCGCTATTGCCAGCTTCAGCCCGCTGTCAGTGAATGAACTCGCCCAACGCGCCAACCTGAACAAGGGCCAGGCCAGCCGTGCTGCGCAGGCCCTGGTAGCCCAACACATGGTGCGCAAAACCGGTAGCAGCGCCGATGGGCGCGGCGTGGTGCTCACGCTCACTGCCAAAGGAGATCGGCTGTGGCAACGGCTGGTACCGCTGATTGAAGAACGTAATGCGCAGATCGCGGCTTGCTTGAGCGCAAGCGAGTTGCGGCAGTTCAACGCCTTGCTGGATCGTCTACTGGCCCACGCTCAGGGCGCAGGCGATGAGGCCAGTTCAGAAGAAAACGAGTAGTCAACTCGCCGCGCGCTGCGCCCGCTCTTCTTCCAGCAACCTGAGCACCCGGCGCTGCACTTTCCCCGTGGTGGTCATCGGCAGCGCATCGATGAACTCGATTTCTTTGGGGTACTCGAAGGGCGCGAGTCGCGCGCGCACATGCTGTTGCAGCTCGTCGATCAAGGCTGGGCTTGCCGCAAAACCCGGGGCCAACACCACAAAGGCTTTCACGAGCGCACCGCGCTGCGCGTCGGGTTTGGGCACCACCGCCGCATTGGCCACGGCCGGGTGTTTAACCAGGCAGTTTTCAATTTCGCTTGGGCCAATGCGGTAACCCGCTGCTTTGAACACATCGTCACTGCGGCCTTGGTACCAGAGGTAGCCGTCTTCGTCCATCACAGCAGTGTCGCCGGTGCGGCACCAACTGTTGTTCATGTCTCCCGTGAACTTGGCCGCAGTCGCCTTGGGGTTGTTCCAGTAGCCCAAGAAAAAAATCGGGTCTGGGTGACCATTCACATCACGACGATGCACGGCCACATCTCCGGGCACACCTGGCGGGCAAACCTGGCCTTGCTCGTCCACCACCGCCACCCGGTGGCCGGGGTAGGGGCGGCCCATGCTGCCGGGTTTGGCGGGCCAAGCCGTAGGGGCATCGGCGCGTCCATTCATGGCGCAGTTGCCCACGATGTAGTTCATTTCCGTTTGACCGAACATTTCATTCACCGTGATGCCCAGTTGTTCTTGGCAATAGGCAAACACCGCGTCACCCACCGCCTCACCGGCGCTCATGATGGCTTGCAAGGTGTGCAAGCGATACTGCTGCGCAGGCCGGGGCACGGCTTTCATCATGGCTTTGAGTGCGGTGGGGAATAAAAAGGTGTGGGTCACGCCATGCTGCTGAATCAACTCAAAAGCCTTTTCCGGGCTGTAGCGCCCCGCATGGGCCACGATGGTGCGGCCGAAATACAGTGTGGGCAGCAGCGCATCCATGAGCCCGCCCGTCCAAGCCCAATCGGCAGGGCTCCAGAACACGGCGCGCGACTCGTTGGCAGGCACACCAGGCACTGCTTGGCCGTTGAAACACGCAAAACCAAAGCCGTTTTGGCTGCAGACAAAACCGGGCAAATTGCCAATCAAAGCGCGGTGGGGAATCAGGGCCCCTTTGGGTGGGCCGGTGGTGCCGCTGGTGTAAATCAGCACCGCCGCGTCGTCGGCCGAGGTGGTTACGGGCGAGAACTCACTGGGCACGGAGGACAAGACGTCGTCGTAAAACAACTCGCCCGGCTGCAAAAGGGGCGCCGTTGGCGAGCTCACCAACAGCACCGAACGCAAGGCCGGGCACTCGCCCCGCACGGCGCGCAGAGAATTCAGCGAGGCTTCATCCACCAAGGCGACCACCGCCGCGCTGTCTTGCAGCCGATAGGCCAGGGCCTCGGGCCCGAACAAACCCGACAGCGGCGTAGCCACCGCCCCTGACTGGTATATGGCCATGTGGGCCACCGCCGTCTCAAAACGCTGCGGCAACACAATCGCCACCCTGTCGCCCTTGCGCACCCCCAAACGACGCAGTCCTTGGGCCAAACGGTTGGCAGCTCGCTGCAACTGACCGTAGCTGAATTGCTGGATCTCCCCCTGCAAGGTTTCATAACGCAGCGCCACCGCGTCGGGTTGTTGCGCAGCCCAGCGCCCACAACAGGCTTCACCGAGATTGAATGTTTTGGGTACATCCCAAATCAATTCGCGGTGCAAAGCGGCGTACGGCGTGAAAGATGCCTGCATGGGCTGATCTTAGGACAAGCCCTTGTGTCGCTATGCAAGAGCGTTTGACAAGCACCACAACGGAGCCCGAAGTAGACCCGTAGGGGACATATCTCTTGAATTGGCAGGTGATTACCCCCAAACTCCCCACAAAATCAAACGCTTATCGCGGTAAATTCATGTACACGTGGAGCCTCAGGGTGTCGGGAATCCGCGTTTTTACCCGTCTGCTCAAACCATACCAACGCCCATTGATCTGTGTTCACCTGAGTTCTAGAACCAAATGGAATGCTCTCCGCTCGTTGTTGCCAAGCAAAAGATAAGGGTCGGTTCGCCCTTGCCATTCAACATTCGTGATTCGGATGGCACTTTGTTATTGGCGCGCGGCCAAGTCATCACCACCGAAGAGCAACTCAATACCCTGCTGGAACGCGGTGCCCAAGTGGACAGCGAAGAACTCAAGGCCTTACGCAGCGAAGCCCTCGATGCACCGGTAGAACGCTTACCCGGCCTGTGGAATGAATCTGTAGACCGGGTGGGGCGCACGCTCAAGTCCTCCATCGCCTCGGAATTTCAACAGTCACTGGAGGAAACCGCCCGCCCCATCTTGGCTTTGGTGGAACGCGACCCCGACTTGGCAATTTTTCAAGTGCTGCGCCAAGAAGTGGCCGGCAAGCAGCACTATGGGGTCAGCCATTCGGTTCACTCCGCCATAGCCAGTTATTTGGTGGCCCAGCGTTTGGGTTGGGACGTTGAGAAAAAAATGTGCGTCTTCAAAGCGGCGCTGACCATGAACCTCTCCATGCTGGAGCTGCAAGCGCGCCTGTCCACCCAGGTCACCGCACCCACCCAGTTGCAACGCGATGCCATCAACGAACACCCCCTGCGCAGCCGAGAAATGCTGGAGAACTCGGGGGTCACCGACAAAAACTGGTTGGATGCTGTGGCCCAACACCACGAAATTCCGGGCGGCACGGGTTACCCGAACAAGCTCAAAGAAGTGAGCGACATTGCCGACTTGCTGCGACGCATCGACATCTACACCGCCAAACTCGCTGGCCGCATCAGCCGCTCTGCCCTGCCCGCCAACGAAGCGGGACGGTCCATCTTCTTGGCCGACCAAGGGCACCCCATGGCTGCGGCCATCATCAAGGAGTTTGGCGTTTACCCGCCGGGCTGTTTCGTGAAACTGGCCTCGGGCGAAGCGGGTGTGGTGGTCAAACGGGGACCCAATGCGAACACGCCCTTGGTGGCAGCACTCACGAACCGCGAGGGCAATGGCCTGCTGGAGCCCGTGCGGCGCAACACGGCGGTGAAGGAATTCGCCATCGCCAGCATCATTTCCGAGAAGTCGATCAAGGTGCGTGTATCACCGGAAAAACTGGTGTTGCTGGCCAGCGGTTGAGTAGCCCGTTCGGGGTCAAACCGTTGCATGCTTGTTTGCGGGTGTGATACCCAGCGCCACCAGCGCTTGCACCAACGTTTTTACATCCACGGGTTTGGTCAAAAACACATCATGGTTCAAGCCCGGATGCTGGGCCAAAGCCAGCGGCGCCGGATTGCCCGAACAAATGATCACTGCAGCAGATGCAGCGGCAGGCCTCTGGGCCTCTTCTTCTCGCCAGCGCTGAATCAACTGAGCCCCGCCCAGGCCGGGCATGCTCAGGTCAGTGATCAAGGCGCGCACACCGCCTTGTCGCAGCCGAGCCAGCGCGGCATCGCCGCCGTCCGCCTCTTCCACCTCAAACCCCTGCTGAAGAAGCCCTTGTGCCACCAGCATGCGAGACACGGAGTCGTCGTCACACAACAGCAAAACACCCGTCGCGGGAAACCGCTCAGCAGCGCTGGCCCGCACCGTCACGGGCAGCCACACCCGAGCTTGTGTGCCAACACCGCTTTGGCTCGCCAGCTCAATGCGTCCGCCCATCATCTCCACCAAACGACGGCAAATCGACAAACCCAACCCACTGCCCCCTTCCAGCGGTGCTACACGGCCAAATGGTGCAAAGGGATTGGCATGCCTGTCGGGCGGCAAACCGACACCCGTGTCGCTGACGAGAAAACTCAACATGGGCATCCAATGGCCCTTGGGGACATCGCTGACCACAGGAGCGGCGGCCATTTCAACCCGCAGCGTCACTCCACCGTGTTGGGTGTAGCGGGTGGCATTGCTCAGTAGATTGGTCAACACCTGCTTCAAACGCAAGGGGTCGAGGAACACCATCTGCGGCACATCGCTGGCAACCACACATTCAAACGTCAATCGCTTGGCAGCCAATGCCGTCGAGTGGGACTCGCGGACTTGTTCAATCACGGCCAGCAAGTCAAAGTCTTGTGGTCGCAATTCCACATGGCCGGCGTCAAACCGTGCCACGTCCAGCACATCGTTGAGTAACTGCGCCAGGGTGCGCGAGGCCTCCTTGGCGATGCGCAAGGAACGCGCTGCAGGTTCAGGCCATCCGTCGCTGCTCAAGGTTTGCAGCGCCAGAGACAAAGTGTGCGTAGGCGCACGCAGCTCGTGGCTGGCCGAGGCCAGCAACAAATGTCGCTCACTGGCTTCTTTGGCCAGGCGCTCTTGCAAATGACGCTCTGAGCTGACATCCACCACATAACCGGTAGAGAACACTTCGCCCTCGGTTTGCCGAACCACCGCATCCACTTGCAACCACATCTCAGGGGCGATGCTTCCATCAAACACAGGCGGGCCAGGCCGCAGGTACAGGCCCGTGAACTTGAGTGCCTGTTTCCGTTCTAGGTGTAACTCGAGTTGCTCTTGCAACAGCGTGGCATCACTGGCCCGTAGATGCGGCTTCAAACCTTGCAACACAGTTTGCCCAGGGCCGGGCTCCCAACCCAAAAAATGCAAGGTACCGGACGAAAAAAAGCGACGCTGCAAGGTACCGTCGGCGGCGTAAACATCTTGGAATGCCACGCCACGCACGGTGCGACCAATGTCGTCCAACTGCGCCACGGCACGGCGTTTGGCCAGCACCTCGCGGCGCAAACGCCGCATCCACCACACCGTGCCTGCGAGCATCAACAACAGCGCTGACGAAGCCACCACCAAAGCAGGCACGTGCCGCCGCCAGGGAAAAGGCGGGTTGAAATCAATCGCCACCCAGCGGCGCAACATGCGCTCACGTTCGCCCGCCGGGACTTCGTCCAGCACACGATCCACCAATGGCAACAAAGACGCCAAAGCGGCGTCCGCATTTTTGCTGGCGGCGAAACGAAACTGCGCGGGCAACTCGTCCACCGCACCCACGGCGCGCAAGCGGCCAGCGGAATCGGCATTGATGCGCAGGTTGGCAAACACTTTGATTTCCACCGCCGCATCGGCGTCCCCCCGGGCCACCATGTCCATGGCATCCATGCCATTTTTTGGCGCAAGCATCTCAATCGTGGGGTATTTTTTGGCTACCAAGTCGCGCAGCGGATGGGCCGGTGCCAAAGCCAGGCGTTTGCCCTGCAAGCTGCTCAAGCCCCAGTACAGCGGCGCGTCACTGCGCGCCACCAACATATAGGGCATTTCAAAATAGGGCTTAGAAAAAACAAACTCCCGTGCGCGCTCTTCGGTTTGGGTGAGGAAGGGGACAAAATCAATCTTTCCCTGACGCAAACCGTCGAGCATGGCCGCCACGTTGTCAAAAGCAACCAATTCAATGCCCACACCCAAACGGCGAGCCACGTGGTCGGTGTATTCCGAGGCAATGCCTGAATGCGCGCCGCTGGCGTCCACATCATTGAGCAAAGCCAAACCACGCACCGCACCAATGCGCCACACCGCGCGTTTGGATAAACGCTCTGCTTCGTCGTCACTCAAAGGCAGTGGACGTGGCCAAGCCATGCCGCTAGCGGGAATACTGGCCGCCGTGGCAGCCCAAGCGTTGGGGCCGGGGTCCGAGCGAAACCGAGAAATGCCCTTGTTCAAGATGGCCGCCAAAGGCGCCCAGTCTTTGCGTATGCCGAAGTGATAAAGGCTGTTGCCCGTGTGCAAAACTTCCTGCACTTCAATACCCGCCACGGGTTGGCGAGAAAGTAAATCAAGCGCTTCGAGCAAACTGCCAACGTAGTAGTCGGCCTGCCCCTCGGACACGGCCCGCAGGGCCTCCAGCGTGGTCAAAGTGGGCACGATGCGCGCCTGAGGGTAGAGGCGTCGTACCAAGTCGTTGCTGTAGTACTCACGCTCCAGCGCAATGCGGGCCTGCGTTATGTCCGGCAGCTTGGCGTTGCCATGCTGGCGCGCGAACACGGCTGCCGGAACCGGCACCGTTCCCAGGGTGAACTCCAAAAACTTCATACGCTCGGGCGATACCGACAGCGTGAGCACCATATCGGCCTGGCCGTCTTTCACAGCCTGAAGCACGCTGGGCCAATCGGGAAGAACCACGGGCCGCAAACGCAGTCCCAAGGTTTTGGCCAAGTGGCTCAACAGATCGGCCTGAAAGCCAGCAATCTCACCCGATGCGCTCACCGTTTCATAGGGCGGCGCGCCCACCACCTGCAAGGCCACCCGAATCTCCGGCAGTTGTTCGAGGAATTCGCGCTCTTGGCGGCTGAGAAAACCCTCGGCCAGCGCAACAGGTGGTGGGCCGCCGCTTTGGGTTTTGAAGTGGTATTGAGCGCCCCCAGAACTGTCGCTTTGCGACAGCCCCCCAGGGCCCTGAAAGGGCCCCTTTTTGGCCATTGGGGATGAGAAAACTTGGGAGCGGCCCGGCGTTTTCTCATCAGGCGCGGCGGATGTGCCTGGCACAAGGCCCACTGCGAACAGCAACAGCGCAGCAGCCAGACCACGGAGAACCAACCACCACCACCCCGAAGCAGCAGACACCATCGCCTCACCTTCCGCCGAACATTGATCGGTGTACGGCAACCCCTTTTTTTGGTTGGTTTGGCCGTTTGTGGCGCAGCCTAGCGGAAGCGCTGTGTCTGTGGCCTAAGGCCAATACTGTTCAGATAGTTAAAGTTATCTGATAATAGGCATCCATCAAGGCTTTGATGGATGCGAATGATGGCGAGAACCCGCAAGACACTACCGGCGAAGGTGGACATTGCGCACCTGATCAGCGCTGGCGTACTGGCCA
>JBJTHI010000157.1:0-2462 GCA_046094425.1 Burkholderiales bacterium
CTCGCCGAAGCACAGTACAGGTTCAATCGCCGCTTCAATCTCAGCTCCATCTTGCCCCGCCTCTTGCGGGCCGCTTGCCTCACTACCCCTCGCAACGCCAGGTTCATTCGTGCAGCTGAGGTTTGTCGCTAATCAGGCAAGAAATTGACGCCGCCATGGCGGGTGCTTCGTTGGAGGACAGGTTCTCAAATCCGGTCATCAAAGAAGCGGCGACTGCCAATGCGTTGGACAAAATTCTGTCCAGCAGCGGGGTTTCATGCGAAGTGCATTGGCCGCAAAACCAAGTACGCCGTTATGGGTCTGGCCCATCAGCATTCCGACTGACCATACACAACGACAGTGCACTGCGGCATAACTTGGACGAGTTCAGTTTCGCACAGGCCTATGTCACCGGTGACATTGACATTGAGGGCGACCTGGTCGCTTTGTTGCAATTGCGCACGCAGGTTCAAGACAAAGTCAGGCTCAAACCTTGGTTGCAGTTCGTGTTCAATTTGTTTTTGAAATGCGAAACCCAAGTCAACAAGCAAGCCATCGCCAACCACTACCAACACGGCGACGAGTTGTATTTGTCCTTCATCGACCAGCGTTACCGCTTTTACTCCCAAGGCATTTTTAAACATGCCAACGACAGTCTGGAAGACGCCTCGGAACATAAGCTGGAGCAAATGGCCGAGGCCTTGCAACTCAAGCCCGGCATGCGTTTGCTCGACATTGGCGGAGGCTGGGGTGGTGTGGCGCAATACTGCGGCAGCAGGGGAGTGCGCGTCACCGAGTTAACGCTGGGTGAAGACTCCTACTGCCACATAGAGCGCCTCATCGAGCAACAGCAACTGCCTTGCAAGGTGCTGTTGCAAGACTTTCTGACCTTTGAGCCCGACGAGCCTTTCGACGCCATCGTGATTTATGGCGTGATTGAGCACATCGTCAACTACCGCCGTTTTTCAGAACAAGTGTGGCGTTGCTTGAAACCGGGCGGTCGGCTTTTTTTGGATGCTTCTGCTTCCATTGTGAAATACGACGTCAGCACTTTTGCCCGCCAATACATTTGGAGCGGAACCCACACTTTTTTGTGCCTGCAAGATTTGCTCGGTGAGCTGCTGCGACATGGCCTGCAAATAGAGCGGGTTCAAAACGAGAGTAGCCATTACGCCCACACCATGCTGCACTGGGCCCAGCGCCTGGAACAAAACCGCGACAGCATCGTCTCCCGTTGGGGCGAAACCACCTACCGCACGTTTCGTTTGTACCTGTGGGGTGGCTCGCAGGCCTTTCCGCACCTGTTGCAGGCCTACCACCTGGTCGCACAACGTTTACCGCAAAAGCCGCCCGTCGCCAACGCCTGGCGACGCCGTTTGGGCTGGATTGGAAGGATGCCATGAGGCGCAGCACGTACGAGCCAAACAACCGAAGAGCATGCCGGCTATTTGACATTGAATAACGCACCGACCGGTTTACCCAACCGCCTGTTGTTGCAAGAACGTTTGCAGCAGGCCATGTCTTCACGGTAGCGCGAACATTGAAGACCCGATGCGATACTGTTCGTTTAACACCGTTCGCCCTGAGCCTGTCGAGGGGCTTTCACTGCAACGCGCACGGTTTCGACAAGTCCTGTCCTGAGCCCCGTCGAAGGGTCAGTCCGAACGGTTGGGGGGTTTTCAGAGGTTCCCTAAAAAAGCCGAACGCTCTGATCAATGCCCCATTTTTCTCAACGCATCGGCCCCGGCCCACAGCTCGTCCAAATTTGGGAATTTCCACTTGTCGTTGGACTCGCGGCCCACGATGGCGTCGTTGCTGCTGGGTGAACTCAGATCGATCAACTCCACGGAGATGCGCATTTCCGACTTGGTGGAGAAAAACACCTTCACCTTGGGGTTGACCATGGAGCTTTCGTTTTGCTCCACCACCACGGCCAAGCGGCCTGACTTCATGCGCACCAAGGAGCCGGTGGGGTAAATGCCCAAGCTCTTCACGAAGGCCTGGAACACCGTCTCGTCGAATTGCCCATTGCGCCACGACGCCATCTTGCCGATGGACTCGGCCGGATCCCAACCCGCTTTGTAGGGCCGGTTGGAGGTGATTGCGTCGTACACATCACAGACCGAACCCATTTTGGCGAACAGGCTGATTTGTTCGTCCAGAAGACCATGCGGGTAGCCTTTGCCGTCGGGGCGTTCGTGGTGGTGCAGGCAAACGTCCAGCGCCACAGCACTCACCCCTTCACCCGTGAGCAACATTTCATGGCCGCGCTCGGGGTGGGATTTGATGATGGTGAACTCATCGTCGGTCAGTTTGCCAGGTTTGTTCAACACTTCCAGCGGCATCACCGCCTTGCCCATGTCGTGCAACAAACCGGCCAAGCCGGCCTCCCGGGTTTGTTCTTCGCTCAGGCCGAGTTGGCGGCCCAGGGAGATCATCAGGGCGCAGACCGCCACCGAGTGCATATAGGTGTAGTCGTCCTT